>JAUXCD010000156.1 GCA_030619085.1 Candidatus Zixiibacteriota bacterium | reverse complement strand
TCGGCGTCGTTATCGGGATCGTTGGGACAGGCATCGCACAGATCACCCACACCGTCGCCATCGGCATCCGCCTGGTCCGGGTTGGACAGACCCGCGCAGTTGTCCATGTCATCGCAGACCAGGTCAGCATCGCTGTCAGGGCAATTCTGGCAGGCGGCTCCATACAGCCCTATCAACGTCCCGCAGGTATTCAATACGCTGGTGGACACGCAGGGAGAATACTGATCGAGTTGGAAGTCATTGATGAGTGTATCGCAGAAGTGCGGGTTTAGCGACATGTTGCCATTGACGCCTAACTGGTCGGCGATGTTGCCGCTGAAGTCACCGCCGGGGTTTCCGTATATGTCGGCACACTCAAACTGCGGATAAACCGGAGGCCAGACTCCTTCGGAATACGCGGCCACGGCCGCGCCACCACTTCCGAAGGCCATGATTACATTCTGGATTATCGCCTCAGTAGTATGCGTGCTCAGACAGCTGCCATAGTTGGCCTGGTTGCCGTAAAATGTCGAATTGGATATTATCAACTCGTGATCGTACATCTCTATGGCACCACCGTTCCAGGCAAAATTCCTGATGAACAGACATGAGTCGATAGTTATTGGCGCCCCGGCGTCGATGAAAAATGCTCCGCCGTATGAGGCTGAGTTGCCATCAAACACGCAATTTATTATCGTCGGAGTGATCTCCGGCACTTCACCCCACGTACACCGGATAGCGCCGCCGGGGCCGCCCTCTTGTCCTGTGCCGTTGTTTTTGAAGATGCAATCGCGAATGGTAGGCGAGGCATCGAAGATAAGCATGCCGCCGCCCCATTCCCGATACGCATTCTGGATAGTAAAACCTTCCACGGCGGTGCGTTCGTCACATCCGTTGCCGATAGTAATCCCGCGATGGGGATCGACTGCGCTACCCTGGCAATCAATGATCGTATATTCCGGACCGTTTACGGATTTGAGGATTATACTCTTGCCCAGAAAGTCGATATCGCGATTACCCAATCCGGTGTAGGTGCCATTGCTGACAAGAACAGTGTCTCCGTGAGCCTCAGAAGCAGCGTCAATGGCAGCCTGGATGGTGCCATAGTCACCGGGAACGGTAATAGTAATGCCCGGGATATACTCGCAGCACATCTCGGCCTGAATGAACAGTCCGTAATCACTGCCCCACCGGTCGAGCATGCTGACCCAGGCACCTTCCGCGTACGCGCTCGACCTCTCTTCCCCAACAAATGGACCGGTCGCGTCATCGGAGACAACAGCCAACACATCGGTGGGATCGCCCACGGTGGTCCAGCCCAGATGAAATTCCTCTCCCTCGGCAAAGACATGCTCGGCTGCGGAGAAATCTGCACCGACCCATGCGAGACCGGTTGGTGGCAATGACGCGTACGGGACATCAACAGAATCCAGTTTGGCCCCGGGAAATCCACTGCCATCATCATCCCAGAGATAGACACGCAAATCAGGATCGCCCTCCATGAATCCGGCGTAAAGAAGTAACCAGGCTACTTTGAGGGTGCATTCAATACCCGCATCAACAGTAAAACGGGTATTGTAGAAATCATCGTCATAACTGCCGGGGATCCTCCAGGCCCACACTGGGTCTGCAGTGTCGTCATAGTAGTAGTAGAAACCGCATTCGTAGCGAGGAGAGGGCAATGCCGTCAGACCGTCGGGCATATCAATCGCCTGCGTTTCGACATCAATCAGTCGCGTTGCGGCCTGCACCTTAGGTATTAATAATAGCAATGTAAAAATGAGAGTCGCAACAAAACCGGATAGCAACAATAACCTGTGACTTCTGATCATCATCTCTCCTTCCCGCTCCCGCCATCAGGTGGGAGCCCGAATCCATGATCACTTGTGTATCCTATTCAAAGCCGCCATGCGGCGGCCTTTTATTGTCGCTTACAGGCCGTCCTGGCAGTCTAAAACTCCGGGCACGGCGCCACGCATTCCGGAGCGCCGCCGAAAAGATAGTCGACGATGCAGGTCAGGTCGCTGATGTCGAGATTCTCATCGCCGTTGGTGTTGCCTTCATCCGGGCAGGCGGGACCGACACCACCTCCGAAGAGATAATCAACGAATGCGGTCAAATCGGAGATATTGAACTCGTCGTCATCCAGGAAGTCACCCCGCTGCTGGCAGCAACAGGCATCACCCGGCGGTTGGGAGTCGGCGTCTTCCTGGCCTGGATTGTACACTGTCGGGCAATTGTCGATATCACCGCACAGGCCGTCGCCGTCAATATCGTTATCCGGGTCATTTGGGCAGGCATCGCAAGCATCCCCGATACCGTCGCTGTCATAATCCCACTGGCCTGCATTCGACACCGCAGGGCAATTGTCACAGAGATCACCCACGTCGTCGCCGTCCTGGTCTTCCTGCAGAGGATTATCTACCTGAGGGCAGTTGTCACAGGCATCCCCGAGAACGTCGGTGTCGCTGTTGAGCTGGTCGGCGTTGGGCACGGACGAACAGTTGTCGACATCGCCGCAGATGCCGTCACCATCGCTGTCGTTGTCCGGGTCATTCGGGCAGGCATCGCAAGCATCCCCGATACCGTCGCCATCGGCGTCAGCCTGACTCGGGTTGTAGGTCGTGACACAGTTGTCCACATCGCCGCAAACGGCATCCCCGTCGATATCGTCGTCGGGGTCGTTCGGGCAGACGTCGCAAAGATCACCGGCACCATCGGCATCGCTGTCGGTTTGCATGGGATTATATGTCGACGGGCAGTTGTCCTCCGAGCAAGTGTTCTCCGGATGGCCGGGATCGCCGTAGCCGTCGGCGTCGGAATCGATGCAGACATACGAACTTGTAGCGGTGGTCGCCCGCACACCGGAGAAAGTCCCCCACTGGTTCTCGGCGTCGACCGCTCTGACCTTGTAGTAATAGGTCCCGAGCGGCTTTTCGGTGAAAGTGTAACTGGTGTCAGTCAGAGTCGAAGAAATCACGGTTTCACTGGCGAATAGTTCCACGGGATAGATGTCATCGATCCATATTCCTGGTAACGCGTACCAATGGTCGGTGGTATAGGAGATGCGTACGTATATATCCTGTCCGGCAAAGGCCGACAGGTCGAATTTCGCCTGAACCCAGCCCTCGGAGTAGCCGCAGAAGCCGTGACTGTCCAGATTACTTATATTTCCTTCGATGGGCACAAAGGACTTGCCATCGGTCGACACCTGAACCATACCAAAGTCATAATACCATTCGGTGTCGAAGTAGGTCTGGAAACTCAACGTGTCGCCCACTACGACCCCAATCGTGTTTTTGGACGTTATGGAGCAGCGGAGATTGTCGTTGGAACCGGAGTAAAAGCTGGTCGGAGAGGAATAATAATCGGATGAGGACACCATGAAGTCCGTGTATTCCCAATTGTCGAAATTGTCGGCGGGATCGGTGATGCGGCTGTATCCCTGCAGTTCTATAAATTCATAGTATACAGCCGCATTGTCGCCTTCGATCGTGTTCCAGGTTACGTTGTAAGCGGCGCTGTCGACAACGTCGGGCACGACCAGCACCGGCCGGTCCGGACTTTTCAGAGAATTAACGTTATCAGCAATTTGAGCCAGGAACAGGTTCGGGTAGAAATTCTCGGTGGTCAGATCGACAATACGGCTCAGCGGCGGCCAGAAATAGTCATCGCTGTTACCAACCTCCATCGTCATCGAGAGTATCTTGTTTTTCGAGGTCTGCTCGCCATACATCCAGTCATCGGAATCGCCATTGACCGGGTACAACATCCAGCCCGGTCCCGGTGCATAGTAATTATAGCTGGCGACCGTATCACCAATCTCGACAAATATCTCATTATCGGGCGTTAGCAGGTAATCGTATCCCCACGGCCACAAAAGCAGGTTCGAGTAAGAATGATAGTTTATGGCGATCACGAAGTCATGGGCGTTGGTGAAATCGCGCATGGCCTGATTCTCCGGCTCCGAAAACGGTCCGGTACCACGATATGTTTCCCGGTCCGTGTCAGGTGATGACCCGATGTCGTCAAATCCCCACTCGTAACCGTAATTGCGGTTGGGGTCCACTCCGAAAGTACCGTCACCGTTGTCGCGACGGTTTTTCCGCCACATCCCGCCGCCGGACGGTGCGATCACCTCGTTATGGTAGTAACCGTCAGGGTTAACGCACAGGACAAACCACAACTGGCGGTTGTCAATTATATCCTGAAACGGAGGAAAAGCGGCGTAACCGTCCAGAATCTGATCCATAAAGTAGAACAGAACTTCCGGCGTAATAACCTCACGGCTGTGGTGTAATGCCGTGTAAAGCACCTCCGGCTCGTCCTCCTGGACGTTGGGATTATCCGATATCTTCACCGCCCAGATGTCACGGCCTTCAATCGTCTGGCCAATACTGATTCTGGGCGTGATAAGATCGGGATGATCGGCAATCATATTGTCAAGGTAAGTATAGATTTCATCGAGTGTCTTATAGCCGCCCATATCCCGGCTGACATCAAGGCGCGTCTGTAAGAAAGCCGTGATGTCTTCGTGCACCACTTCCGTGCGGTAGCCGAGCGACTGAAGTTCTTCAATTTCTGCGGGATTGGTCACGATCTCGAGATAATCATCGCCATACTCGACCTGATCGAGATTAAGCGCAAACAGTCGCGTCAACTGGTCGCGATTCTCGAAAAAGACTTTGGCCTGGCTGTAAATAGGCCCCGCAAAAGATTGGGAAGAGCAGAGTAGTAGAACTGCAACCAGAACGGCCATCTTTCTGACGGACATGATTACCTCCAGGTGTTTTGGCAAACCTATAAATGATGTGAACTCATTATAAAGATAGTCATTTAAGGCGAATTGGCAATCATTAAAGCCTGCCGGGCGAATCTATTTTTCTCTTAATCTAATCGGCTGAACGTTTTATAGCTTCATCTTTTGGCATGGCTATGCTCGGGGATACTATCGCAGTACGATGTCGGACAACACCCGGACGACTTCTCTGGTAATCAGGCCGTGGCCGTGTTCGGTGGGATGACAATGGTCGATGAAAAGCCTCTCCCCCCCGTTTTGAGCAAAGACATCATCGAGAGTAATCAGGTAGATATTGTCTCCTGTGGCAACATCATCGAGTTTGTCGAGATACGCTCGTTTTATGCGTAACGAGAAATAATCCGCCTGTAGAGCCGAGTCGAGATATTCACGGGCCAACGAATTCGCGGTGTCCATTGACAGCAGGTTAATCCCCATATTGAACAGAAACGGCGATCCGGCGGATATCTGATCGATCGTTGGGAAAAACCCTATCTGTTGCACAAACATGTCGCGGGCGGCGCGAAGCTGCCGGTTGGCCGACACATAATCACCGGCCTGCCAGAGAGAAACGCCCAGGTTGTTACGAAGAACTGGAATGGTGCTATCAGATTGCAGCAGCCGGTGGTAATACGCGACTGCATCTTTGGGCTTCAGGGAATCATCGTAGGCCGACCGGTAGACTGACTGTGTGAACTTGTCTCCCTGACCGTATATATCCGCGAACAATTTTCGGTCAATGCAATACTTAAGCTCGCGGCCGACTATACGGGCCATGGCGTCGGGAAAGATGACCTGACCATCCTCTCCGGTTATGTGCCGGAACAGTTTGCACTGTAAGCCGGCCGGCCACAACCGCGGTACCGGCGGTTTGAGAATAATCAGCGGACAGTTATGGCGCTGACATTGCTTGGCAATACTCGTCACATTCTCACCGTAGCGCTCGGGCGATACACGAACTTTCAACGGCCGACCTGTGACCATCTCGTCTGGATCACGGGCCAGCGCTGCCGTCAGCAGCCGGTAAGCTGCCAGGTGAGACAGCGCTCGACGGAGCGGCTTGAGCCGCTGTGTCTCCATCAGTTCGAGATCGGAGTATGCCCCGGATATCGAGGCATCGTTGTTGCCGCAATAGAGTATCACCACGTCCGGTTGGTAATCCCAGCCACGCCGTTCGAGAAAGACGGCGATTTGCTCGCTGGTGTAGCCGCTGACGGCGGCGTTGACCAGTTCAACGGATATTGAGTCTTCCAGTTTCAGCTCAAGCTGATATCGGACCAGTTCACCGAACGTCAGCTTATATGAATCAAGGCCCAGGCCGACCGGTGAGGAATCTCCCAGCAACAGAATCCGAAAGGCGTTGGGCGGCTTGTCAATAGTGACATCGTCACCCATTAGATGATGGGAGTTGGTTCTGATAAGGGAGTTGTTTAGATTGGCCTTGAAGCGCCAGAGAAGGTCCGGGTCAGGTTCGTTCCAGTCGAACAGTGATGAGAAGAACTCGGCCTGCCACCCGCGTGGGACTGTTTCTTTCTCAGCTTCCCTTGTTACCGACTGCTCCACTACCCGCGCGGCCAGTTCGATGACCGCCAGAAAAACAACGAAAGCTGCAATGGCAAACGCGATCTTCTTGACCATGACAGCTAAAGATACACGAAATTCCACAAGAGAGAAATCGAAAAAAAGCCATCAATAATGGTGCCGGAGGCCGGACTCGAACCGGCACGCCCCTTAAGGAACAAGGGATTTTAAGTCCCTGGTGTCTACCAATTCCACCACTCCGGC
>JAUXCD010000222.1 GCA_030619085.1 Candidatus Zixiibacteriota bacterium | reverse complement strand
CTTCGTGGGGTGGATGTTTGAGCACTGGCCCATCTCCTGCGAGCCATATTTGCAGCCGTACGGACTATATATCAAGGACATGGATTGCAGCGGTCATATGGATATATCCGACCTGGTATATTTCGTCGATTACCTTTTTGGCGGGGGTCCGCCACCGTGCAGCCCGTTTGGTCTATAGCAGGGGTGCATAAAGAGAAGTTTTTATGTTGCGTAATTCGCCTTCTGATGCATTATTGGTATTACACAGGAAAGGAGGTGGTCTAATTTTGAAAATAGATTTTAGTGAGGTGGCTGCTACTTAGCAGTATATCCAACGATAGGTATGACGTTGGGTATCGCTATGTAAATCCCAACAGTTTAACCGGACTGACGGCTTCGCAGCAAGCCGTCAGTTTTTTTTATGGAAAGAATTCAAAGCGCGGCAGTTGGACTTATCACTGCATGATGATGATGTCGATCCGCCGGTTCTTCGCGCGGCCATCGGTTGTCTTATTGGACGCTACGGGACGGTCAGAACCGTAACCGATTGCCCTGACGCGGTCGGCCGGAATCAATAGACTCTGGCGAAGGTACTGCATTACGGCGAAGGCTCTCTTTTCTGAGAGCTGCAGGTTGGCCTGTGGGTCACCGGAATCATCGGTGTGACCTTCGATCACCAGCTGCGTCTCCGGGAACAACTCGATGACCTCCATGACTTTCTTAAGCAGGGATGTGTGTTCGTCCTTGATATCGCTTTTGTTCACATCAAAGGACAGACCGGTGAGCCGCAGTACAATATCGTTGGATGAATTGAAAAGAACCTCACCCTCGGAAGGATTCAGCTTCATCTTGGCTGTCTTGAATTTCTTCTCCTGCTGAAGACGAGTGTCCAACTCGGCCGACATTTCCTGATGTTCGGCCGACAGTGTGCTTAGTTGCGACTGGCTGGTCTCAACCTGCTCGGCGAGCATATCTTTGTCTTCGAGCAACACCGAGACACGTTGCTCAACCGTCTTGGCCAGCACGGTTGGGTCCTCGATAGCCGAAGCATCGCCAAACAGCGCCAGTGTCTGCTGAAGCTGATCGGTCAGGGACGATGTCAACTCCTCGGACTCCTTCTTCATGCGGTCGTTGTCGGCCTGAAGGCTTGTTACGCGAGCAATGAGCGTGTCAGCCGCCTCGAAGGGACCGTTGTGAAACGGCAGGAAGTCGAGTCCCAGTTCGGTGCCGACTCGATTCATCTGAATTTCATAGACCAGCATCAGTTTTTCCCAGGCCTGGTCGTTTTTGTTCAGGGAACGAACAGAAGCCGCTATCGAGGAAGCGTGCTGCGCCTCGTACTCGGCACGGTCAGCTTCCTGTACCGACTCGGTGCGATTGTAGCGATCATTGGAGAGGATGGCATTGGCTTTTTTTCGTGCCGTTCGCGCTTTATCCAGTGTCGAGAGCGCGTACTTGCCGGCCTCATCGGCCAATGCTTTTTCAATCAGGCGGTCGGCACCGCCGAGGATGTCGGCCCGGATGGCTTCCATCTCAGCAATATCAAACAGCGGGGTCGACTTCTCGGCTTCCTTCAGTGCATTCTTGACATCGCCCGATTCCACCTTGGCTGTAGCCTTGACGAACTGCAAGTAGGCTTTCTGGTACAACTTCGGGACCAACCGGGGGGCACCGGCCTCTTTGGCTTTTTCTCTCGGTGACAGATATTCCTGCAGGGAGAGTTTGCAGACCTCGGCCGCTTTTAGCGCATTCTCAACGTATTCCCGGGCTTCATCAACGGCCTTATCAACTGACTTCTGCTTTTTATTGCGGTTGATAGCTTCCCTGGCCTTGTCATACGCCTTGGCCGCTTTCTCCCAGGTCTTGGGCGCAAAAACGTCAGCTTCCATGACTTTGGCCGAGTCAAAGACCGGCCCGAGTTCATCGAAAGCACCGCGGTTAACCGCACCGGCCAGACTGGTCATGACCATTAGCAGCGAGATAACGACAAAAACTGATACTATCTGGCGTGTCATTATGATTTCCTCTCTTCGGATGTTTCGATATATAGATCATGTTATATTAGTCGTCAGAATTGGGGCAAGGTTTAAATCCTCTATCCGGGAGCGAGTAACTGACCGGGGCAGGAACCGCTTGACTTCGAGCGTGTTTATTCTGTAACTCCTGCCTGTATGCCTGGGCAACGGCCGGCCGAAGATTTGAAACAGCCAAGGCGAAACAGTGACTATGATATGAGCATCCCCCGAGGCGTCAAGTACATCATTGCTTCCACTATTTTCTTCTCTCTGATGAATATCGGAGTGAAGTACCTGCCGCATATACCGGCCTATGAAATCGTCTTTTTCCGCGCCCTGATCTCGCTTGTGGTGTGCTACTTCCTGATTCGCAGGGAAGGCATTAAGTTATGGGGAAACAACAAACCGGTGCTGATCCTGCGGGGTGTCGCCGGCACCGTGGCGCTGCTGATGTATTTCTACACCCTGCAGAAGATGCCCCTGGCCAGCGCCGTCACTATCCAGTACCTCTCACCCATCTTCACGATAATCCTGGCGACTTTCATAATGAAAGAGAAGCCGCATCCGATGCAGTGGGTCTTTTTTCTCGTCTCGTTCTTGGGTGTGTTGATGATCAAAGGTTTCGATGCGCGCGTAACGGTGCCGGAGTTGGCGGTCGGTGTTACAGCGGCAGTTTTCTCGGGGTTGGCTTACAATTTTATTCGCAAACTGAAGAATACCGATCATCCACTCGTGGTGGTCTTCTATTTCCCTCTGGTCACGGTGCCTTTCGTGGGCAGCTACACGGTAGCCCGATGGGTCACGCCATCGGCCTCAGACTGGTTGATTCTGGTTTTGATCGGTCTGGCCACGACGATTGCCCAAATCTTCATGACCCGCGCCTACCAGCTTGAACGGGCCTCTAACGTTAGCAATTTCAATTACTTAGGGTCTATCTACGCGATTTTTCTGGGGATTCTCCTGTTTAATGAATCCGTCACGTGGATGGCTATGGCGGGAATCGCTCTGATTGGTTTTGGAGTGATAATGAGCGCCCGCTACCGTGCCTCATAGAAAACCAGCTTGTCAGGTTCAGAGATCTGAGTGCTATTGAGCGACAAAACTGAACATTTCGCGCAATAATGCGTCTATATAAGCACCTACGAAGACATAAAAGACCGTGGAATCAGGGTTTACCGCGGCTTCAGAGACGGAGGCCGATACTGGCCGAGCCGGTGTCGACAGCAAGAACAGCCATGCCGCCCTCGGTTGTTCTTTAGTGTTTGCCATCCGAAAAAGCAACGATTCGGTGTGAACTCGCGCGAGTACGCAGACACACTGGCACAAGAGGAGAACGAGCTATGGCACAAAGGTTACTGCTGTTGGTCGTCGGCTTGCTGTTTCTCATCTCGTCCGGGTCACTGGCGGAACAACCGCCGTACATGCAGATCAAAGTTTACTATAACTCCCCGGAAGAGTTAAGGCAGTTACAGGCAATGAATCTGGATGAGGTTCTCACGGAACCTGACTATATCGAGATCATTGCTAATCCGGCGGAATTTGAAGTGATCCAGGGGGCCGGATTTCGAACCGAGGTCGTACACGACGATCTCGTTAGTTTTTACCAGTCGCGACTCGACGGTTCGCGCATGATGGGTGGTTACAAAACACTTTCGGAAATTATCGCCCACGTTGACAGCATGATTGCCGATCACGGTGATATTGTCGCGGTCAAGTACAACATTGGGCAGACTCTCGAGGGGCGCAATACCTGGGCCATAAAAATATCCGACAACCCCGATGTGAACGAAGACGAACCGGAGATTCTGTATTTCGGTGCCATGCACGCGCGCGAAGTCCTTACCCCGGAGGTTCTCCTGTTTTTCATGGATTATCTAACGGACAACTACGGAACCGACCCGGAAGTCACTGACCTGGTGAACGAACGCGAAATATGGGTGATACCGGTTATGAACCCCGACGGCTATTACCACAACGAGGTTATCGCCCCCGAGGGGGGTGGGATGTGGCGCAAGAACCGACGAGACAACCTGGACGGAACGTTCGGTGTCGATCTCAACCGCAATTACGGCCTCGGCTGGGGAATCAATGACATAGGCTCGTCACCCAACCCTATCGACGAGACCTATCGGGGTACCGGTCCTTTTTCCGAGCCCGAAACTCAGAATATAAGAGATTTCATCATCGATCACGAGTTCGCTATCATTCTTGACTACCACCAATTCGGTGGTGATCTCTTTCTTCCATACGGCTTCTCAGCGACCCCGACGCCGGATCATGACATCTTCCTCGGCATCTGCGATTCGGTTGCTGCGATGACCTTCTATGACATCGGCGTCATGGGCATCAACGG
>JAUXCD010000202.1 GCA_030619085.1 Candidatus Zixiibacteriota bacterium | reverse complement strand
GCAGAAAACCACGGCGAGATCGGCCGCGTCGCCGTGCATGATAAAGATTTTCTCACCGTTGATGACGTAACCATCGTCCGTCTCCACCGCTTCGGTCTGGACATTGGCGGCGTCGGAGCCGGCCTCAGGCTCGGTCAGCACGAAAGCCGGAATACGGCGGCCGGAGCAACAGTCGGCCATATATCTCTTCTTGAGATCATCGCTTCCAAAATACAGAATCGGATGCGTAGCCAGCTCGCCGACGGCACACAGCAGGCCGACAGCGGCGTCGTGGTAACACAACTCTTCCACAAGGGTAACGTATTCCAAAAAGCTCTTGCCCTGACCTCCATGTTCCTTGGGCATGCAGTAACCGATAAAGCCGGCCTTACCGATCTTGTGATAGAGATCCTTGGGGAACTTGCGCGGCTCGCCCATCTGGTCGAGCTGTTCGGAGACCGGATAGATTTCCTTTTCGGCAAAAGCCTTTACCTCTGCCCTGACCGCCTCCTGGCGTGGATCGATGTTTTTCGACATGTTTCCTCCGAGAACAATTAGGATTTATGTGTTATTACGAATCTTCGTTACATTATTTTCTCGTCCGACTTCTTTTTCCCGACCGCCTCCCGCAGAAACCGGATCGACTCTTCAGTCGGTGCGCCCGGCGTGAAAACTTTCGCCACCCCCAGCGCTTCCAGTTCCTTGATCTCTTCGTCCGGCACGATGCCCCCGCCGAACAGGATAATATCACCTGCGCCCTTTTCTTTCATCTCTTTGAGGATAGCCGGGAAAAGCGTCATGTGCGCCCCGGAGAGAATGGAGACGCCGATAGCGTCCACGTCCTCCTGAATGGCGGCGTCGACAATCATCGGCGGCGTCTGCCGCAGTCCGGTGTAAATGACCTCCATGCCGGCGTCACGGAAGGCAGCCGCGATAACCTTGATACCGCGATCGTGCCCGTCCAGACCCGGCTTAGCCAACAGTACTCTTATTTTTTCTGCCATAAGAAAAGTTTATCTCGAATTATGTTAATCTTTTGATCTCACAATATAGGCAACTACGACACGCGCATGGCGCCCTGGGATTCCTCCCAGACGCCCCAGACCTCGCGCAAGACATCGCACATCTCGCCGACCGACGCGTACACCTTGCTGCACTCGTACATCGCCTCGAACGTGTTGCCGTCGCCTTTGGCTGCCTCGGCCAGTTTCGCCAGCGTTGCCTGGACCTTACCATTGTCACGCTCGGCTTTGACTTTCTTCAGGAACGCCACCTGGTCCAGTTCCACCTGGCGGTCAATCTTCAAAACAGGAATCTCCACCTTCTCTTCTTCGAGAACGAAATCGTTGACGCCGACAATCTTGCGCTCGTCCTTCTCAATCTCCAGTTGGAAATTGTAAGCGCTGCGGGCCAGTTCGCGCTGGAAGTAGCCGTCTTCAATGCACTGCAGCACGCCGCCGCGCCGTTCGATTTCGGTGAAATACGCCTCGGCCTCGGCCTCCAGACGGTCCGTCTGCGCTTCGACAAACCAACTGCCGCCCAACGGGTCGATAGTATTGGCCACGCCGGTTTCGTAAGCGATTACCTGCTGCGTGCGCAGGGCAATCAACACCGCCTTGGCGCTCGGCAGGGCCAGGGTTTCATCCATTGAGTTGGTGTGCAATGACTGCGTCCCGCCCAGTACACCCGAAAGGGCCTGGATAGCGACCCGGACGATATTGTTCTCCGGCTGCTGCGCTGTTAAGGTGCATCCGGCCGTCTGGGTGTGGAACCGAAGTTTCCAGCTTCGCTCATCCTGGGCGTTGTATTTGAAGCGCATATGCCTCGCCCAGATACGCCGGGCGGCGCGATACTTGGCAATTTCCTCGAAGAAATCGGAATGGGCGTTGAAAAAGAATGACAGTCTCGGCGCGAACGCATCCACGTCCATACCGGCGTCGATTGCCGATTCTACATAGCAAAAACCGTCGGCCAGCGTAAAGGCCAACTCCTGCGCCGCGGTGGCACCCGCCTCGCGGATATGATAGCCGGAAATAGAAATCGTGTTATACTGCGGCACCTTGTCGGTGCAGTACTTCATCATGTCGGTGATCAGCCGTATCGAAGGACGCGGCGGATAGATGAATTCTTTTTGGGCGATATACTCTTTGAGAATATCGTTCTGAAGCGTCCCGCGCACCTGGTCAAACGGCACACCCTGCTTTTCGGCAACGGCCAGGTACATGGCCAACAGCATCGAAGCGGGCGAGTTGATAGTCATCGAGGTGGACACCTGGCCCAGGTCGATGCCATCGAAAATAATTTCCATGTCAGCCAGGGTATCAACCGCCACGCCGCACTTGCCGACTTCGCCCAGCGAACGGGCATGGTCGGAGTCGTAACCCATCAAGGTGGGCAGATCAAAAGCGGTGGACAGGCCGGTGCCACCCTGCGCCAGGATATACTTGAACCGCTCGTGGGTCTGTTTGGGGGTGCCCATACCGGCAAACTGCCGCATGGTCCACAGGCGGCTGCGATACATGGTATGATGCACGCCGCGGGTGTAGGGAAATTCACCCGGATTGTTTAACTGCTCCTGGAAGTATTCCTCGGTGTCGGCTGCTTCTACTGAATCCGGGGTATAGAGTTCATCTATATCTACGCCGCTAACGGTGAAAAAGCGTGGCATGGATTTCTTATCCCGGAATTTCGCCGCCTTCTTGTCCCATTCGGCCAGCCCGGATTTCAATACTTCAAGAAATTTCTTATTGTACATGCTGTGTTCTCTCCATATTAGACAAGCATCGAAGATAACCAATGCTTTCCCGAAAATCAAGAAGCAGGCTTGTTTTTCCTTCAGAATTCTACTGGTAATACGTTGCTAATCAACGGATTCGTTGCGGCCACAGCCAGCGGCGCCAAAAACGCGTTTACCGCCTGACTGATAACAATATGGCTGGGGAACTGGCTAAAGGTAGTCGGTGCGCCGGGTCACTTCCGGCCGAAGGCATCGTAAAGATCCTCGCCCACCTGGAATGGGTTCTGGCGGCCGTAGTAGATATCGTCGACAATCTGCTCAAACGACACCTGACCGGCCAGGGTATCGAGGAATTCCCGTTGAAAGCGGTTTCTCAGGATGTTAATAATCTTCTTTTTTATCTGCTCGCGGCGGTGCGCATCGAAACGACCGTTGTTTCTGGTAAAAGCATCGTGTTCGAGAATCTTCTCGTAGAGCAGGTCAATATTTTTGTCGTTGATCCCCTCGGTGGCAATTATCGGAATCTGCCAGGCATCAGGGTCCCGTTTCTGCAAATGCAGAGCACTTTTGAGTTCATCGATGAGATTTTCTGACCCGGGGCGGTCCGCCTTGTTGATAACCATAACATCGGATATCTCCATCAACCCGGCTTTCATGGCCTGCACGGCGTCTCCCGATTCCGGCACCAGCGTCACCACGACAGTGTCGCAGGCGTCGATGATATCCAGTTCCACTTGCCCCACGCCGACCGTCTCGATCAACACGACGTCGTAACCGAAAGCCTCCATGACCACGGCGATATTGTCAGTGGCCGCGGCCAGACCACCGGTGGCTCCACGGGTGGCCATCGACCGGAAATACACCTGCTCGGCGGCGGGAAACTCCTGCATTCTCACCCGGTCACCAAGCAGAGCGCCGCCGGAGAATGGCGAGGTCGGGTCAACGGCTATCACGGCAACCGTCTTGCCGTCGGCGACAAAACGATGCACCAGTCGGTTGACGAGGGTGGATTTGCCGGCCCCGGGAGGACCGGTAATGCCAATGCGAAGACCGTGACCGACCATGCGATAAAGCTCGCCCAGGAGCTGCCGGTAACCCTCTTCGCGGTTTTCCACGAACGAGATTATTCTGGACAGGGCGCGAATGTCGCGCTGGTAGAATTTCTCAAGAACCGTCATTTTCTACTTAATAGCCGGTGGCCATGGTACTGACAGTCAGTTTGATATCTTTCAACCGAATCTGAATTCGCGTCACACCGTTGTAAGTGTTGAATTCCACGACATAAACCAGGTCCACCAGGCAACCGTCGGATGATATCTGCCGGGCCATATCACCAAAGCCGTAGCCGATCACGTCATACATGGCGCTGCCCTTGCGCACCCGCATCCGAAGGTGATTGCGGCCGACCGTGTACGGCCTGCCAACCACCTCACAGTTACGCGTCAGAAACACCGGACGCATATTCTGGGGACCGAACGGCGCGAAACTGTCAATGGAATGCACGAATTCATCGCTGATGTTGCTAAGTTCGATTTCCAGGTCAATATTCAGTTTCGGAATGATGTCTTCGTCACTGAGGTGATGATTGGACACATCGATAAATTTCTTGCGGAACTCCTCCACGTTTTCCTGCTTGATCGACAGACCGGCGGCGTACTTATGACCGCCGTACTTGATAAGCAGATGCTCGCACTCCTTGAGGGCCTCGCAAAGATGGAAACCCGGTATGGAGCGGGCCGAGCCTTTGCCCTCGCCGTCGGTGATAGAAATCATAACCGTCGGCAGGTGGTATCTCTCCACCAGGCGCGAGGCCACAATCCCGATTACCCCCTGATGCCAGCCTTCGCCGGCCAGGACTATGGCCTTATCGTTGTCCAGGTCAGTGACCTCGGCCATCTGCGCCAGGGCATCATGCAGGGTACGTTCGTCAATCTCCTTGCGGCGGCGGTTCTCCGAGTCGAGTTTACGGGCGATTTCCCCGGCCATTTTTTCGTCGCGGGTGGCCAGTAGCCGGACTGCTTCCCCGGCGTCACCCAGACGTCCCAGGGCATTGATGCGCGGAGCAAGAATGAAAACCACCTGGCCGGTGCTGATATCCTTACCCATCAGGCCTGATACAAACGTCAAAGATTTCAAGCCCGGCTTCGTCGTTCGGGAAATCTGCTTCAGTCCGAACTTGGT
>JAUXCD010000007.1 GCA_030619085.1 Candidatus Zixiibacteriota bacterium | reverse complement strand
TGAAATCAGATGCATATAACGCTTTAAAAGTTGGTGTTTATGGTGATTTATTGTCACTATTTGCCGGTAAGTGCGCCAACAGTGCGCCAATTCTAGTTTGTCGGATACCCCACTGTCTTCGCCAAATTCGGCGAAAGCGATACACACTATTTCTTTAACAACCTTCTTAGTTCTGGCACTAGTCTCTTATTTGTTGAGTCTAGGAATTATGTGAGGTAGTGGTCCCTTTGATTGATGATTCAAAAAAGTACCTCTTCGTAGGGTTACATGTGTATGAGTTAATGGCCCCGTGTGTTTTCTAGTAAAAATCTCTGTTTGTCCTATACTCAGAGAGAAGCATCTTTACGCACATAGAGCACCATCAATGTAAGGGGCCCAAAGTTGGGAGTTTTATGTAGGTCAATTGACCCTGCTGAATTTTAAAAGGGATTCTTGGTCTGGAGCGGTAGTTGGATCTGAGGTGCGTGGAAAGGATAGAAAAGGACTTTGTAATGGTCTCTCTAGTGACTGGCAAATGGATTTGTTTATTTGGTGCTTATTCAGTTTGTGTGAATGGAAAGCCTTGCTCTCTTGGCATTTCCGGATCGACCGAAAAACTGTTTCAATACCTGCTCATCAACCACGGGGTTAAATTGCGCAGGGAGTTCCTGGCCGATTTATTTTGGCGGGCATCATCACCCGCAAGACAGAAATCAGCTTTAAATTCAGCCGTTTGGAGAATCAAGCGACAGCTCGGTGAGTTCGGCGTTGTTGATCTCATCTGTGAAGGCCATACGGTACTCCTGCAATTGGCATCTGGCGTGAAAATAGACGCCTACGAGCTTTCAGAAATTGTGCATGACATATCCCTGGATGAGCCGATGAGCGAGGAACTGGCTTCACGTTTGTACCAGGTGCTTAATGACTGCAATGCCACATTCATGGACGGAGTCAGTGACGATTGGGTTCTGACCGAAAGGGAAAGATTATTCAACATACAAAATCGGGGAATGATTATCCTGATGCACTGGCTGGGTCAACAGCGCCGCTATGAGGATGCACTCGAGATCGGACGCAGGTTACTTGCCGCTGATCCATCTCGCGAGGCGGCGCAGTGTGAAGTCATGTTGTTATACGTAGTCAATGGTCAGCGGGCCCAGGCTTTACGCCAATACCAGGGGTTTCGTTTATGGCTGAAACACGAACTTGATATTGAGCCCATGCCGGAGACAAAAGCGCTTTATGACTATATCCGTATGGGATTCAATACGGAAAAATACCAAAAGGCAAGCAAACCAACAGAATCGTTAAAGAGCGACTCAAAAGTCCCCACAGTCAATTTTCTGCTTGGCGCGATTGACCGTTCTCGGCATGAATTGTACGAGATGTTAAGCAGCCAGTTACTGTAAGCCTGCTAAATAGGGTGGAGTGATCTTAAAGGGATCGAGAGCACCTCGAAAACTTCCCACTGCCTGTTCTCTTCAATACTCAATCTGAACCGTTGCCAATTTGCCCTGGCCGGGTTTTCTGATCCCCATACATGACAAAATCCGTGACGTTAGTGTGACGGTTAGGTGACGTTTGATTGATGATCAAACAAGATGGCGGAAATTCTCTATTAATAATTCCTACAGAACTTTGTAATCCATGTGTAATCATCATTCTTTAACTTTCACAGTAAATACATTTATACATTTTATATGTATTTGAATGAGATTTTGTAAAGGATTGATTAACTTGGATACACTAACATGAAAACCGGACATTCGTTTTGAAACCGACTGTTCTTAAAGAAGCTGAGCTGGTCCTCGATGAGGTGCATTCATTCGTTTTACGTATCAGCCTGAACAGGGCGCACGGCGGAAAAGGTAAACCGCGTCCGCAGTTCCATCTGGTGCATGTGAATAGCGAGTTTACCAGCCGTATGAAAAGCACTGAAGAGGTGTTGGACCAGTTGGAAACACAGATCACCAAGGTCCTGGACGGGTTCGAACTCCACTAGGACTACGTGGGCCGCGTTTGAGTTCCAGGATGGGCCGGGAAGCATGCAACGTTCATCTGGTAGTTGATGGATCTGACCTCACGATCGGCAACTTCCGCTTTTATCAACTGGTCCAGCAGACCGGTGGACTGGAGATAGGCTGGCGCTTACGGTTGCGGCCGGTGATGTCACCGATACGCTTAAAGATGCCCTGGAGGTCACAGGACTCACTGAAGCCAGGGTGCATCACAAACCTCGGCAGTTGTCAGATAATGATCCCTGCTGTATCTCGAAAGAACTCAGGGATTGTTGCGGGATCAGGATATGAAGCATACCCTGGTAAAAAGCATTGAATTTACTCGTGATGCTTTTAGCCTGCGATAGTCGCAGTTACCTCTCACCACACCCTTTAATTTTTCTCACCCCGCTTACCGTCGTGGAAAACCCCAGTGAGTGATTAGCTATCACTTTATTCTGTGCTTCTACGGTGACTATGGCGTGACGATACTGTGATGTTGCTATCAGGCCAGGCGCACTGTGAAATCATGCCTGCTTGATTCCTCTTTTATCCCTGCGATAGCAGCACCCCCTAAGGTGTCAAAGACTCTAGGGTCCGGAGCCGCTTATTCGGGATAGGCGGATAGCTTCCGGTGTTCCTAGACCCATGACCAAGGAGGAAAGACCGTTATGTACAAACATCCGGGTGTTTATATTGAACATGTACCTTCCGGCGTTCTCGCCATTGAAGCCGCTTCGACATCCATAGCCGCGTTTATCGGGCAGGTTAATCGCGGCCAACTCGTGACTGACGACAAAGAGGACGGCAAGCCGATCCAAGTATCCAGCCAGGCACAATTTTCGACCCAGTTTGGTGAACTGGATGGTTCCGCAGGAGGACTGCGTAACCTGGGTTCCAGTCCCGATAACTTCGGGCATGCCGTGCAGTCCTTTTTTGCCAACGGCGGCAACAAGGCTTATATCTTTCCGGTGGGCGACGGCAACGGAGATGCGGCGGTTGCCGCCTTCACCGACCCGGCCAACGTCGGTATGGGTTTTTACTTTAAGGCGCGTTCAGATGGTGTTTGGGCCAACGGTCTGGTAATAAGAATTTCCGAATCGGTCGCTGACGCCAATCCACTGGCTACCACGTATGATGTCCAGTTGGGTCTTCTGGATGGCAAAGGAGGTCTGGATCCGGTTCTGGAAACGCATACGGATATGAATCTCGACCCGGCCAGTGGGCAATTTCTCGCATCCACCATTGATAATGCTTCCACCCTGGTTTCAGCCAGCCATGCTACTGTTGCATCCAGCGGTGGCGGGGCAATAACGGGTTTGCTCAGTGGCGATCTGTCCGGCCTGGATCCGACTACGGTTGGTGCGGGCGTGACGTTAGAACTGAGTTTTACCGGTGATACCGTTTCCGGCCAGCCGATCGTGGTGAATTTTTCCGGCACTGCGACTACACTTGCGGACCTCGCTGCGGAAATCGAAACCGCTGCCAGGGGCGCCGCCTCGGTAAATGCCCGTAAAAATTTTGTTGCGGCTGTCACCCGTGACAAGACGCTACTTTTGCTGCCTGGAATGAGCGCTACGGCGGGTACGCTCAACGCGGTCACCGTATCCGGCGGCACGGCTCAGGCTACGTTGCTGTTTAATCCGGGAACCGCAGTTCCCTATCCTAATCCATCCATTGATCTCGATATTGCTTTCACCGGCGGTGTTGACCATGGCGCACCGGGTAATAACGATTACAAAAATGCGCTTATTCACCTGCGTGACTATCGTGATATCTCTATTCTTATGCTGCCGGGCAAACATTGGATCAAGAGTGGTGATAACGGCGCACTGGAAGCGGCCATCACTCACGCCGAATTTATGCAAAACCGGATGGTGCTTATCGATCCGCCTGATCCCGTCGGCTCCGCCAGGCTGCAAACGCCGACGAATATTAAAGACCTGGGATTGCCGACCTCTCCATACACGGCGCTTTACTATCCGTGGATGGAAGTGGCGAATCCTTTTTACAATCCTGATACTGCCGCCAACCTTCCCAAAACCTTCCGTGTACCGGCGGGTTCTTTTGCTGCAGGGCTTTGGGCGCGCATCGACGGTCGCCGCGGCGTGTGGAAAGCGCCCGCCGGACTGGAGGCAACGGTTCGGGGGTCGGTTGGGCCCACCATTGATATCGGCGCCGATCTCCAGGATAACCTCAACGAGTATGGAGTGAATTGTCTGCGCGCTATCGTCGGACCGACCGTCGTGTGGGGTGCTCGAACCCGCGCCACCAAGACCAAGCCCGAATACCGTTACGTTCCAGTTCGCCGCACCCAGAGCATGATCGGCGAGAGTCTTTACAACGCCTTGCAGGCGGTCGTATTCGAACCCAACGACCATAAGCTTTGGGCTGCCTTACGTGCTAATGTCGGCGCATTCATGGACACCCTACATCGCGCCGGAGCTTTCCAGGGTGCGAAAGCATCGGAGGCCTACTACGTGCAATGTGGTTTGGGTTCAACGATGACGCAGGCCGATATCGACGGCGGTGTTGTAAGAGTTGTCGTCGGCTTCGCACCGCTGAAGCCCGCTGAATTTGTGGTCGTCCAAATCAAACAAATTGTCGGCCAGGCAAGCTAACCCGAGGGCCCGTTACCGGGCCCTGAAACCACACGGAGGAAATATCGATGCCAGCCCCAACCTTTCCCGCTAACGCACACCGTTACGATCCTTATCGTACATTCAAATTCCAGATCGTGATCAATGGTCAGACCGTCGCCGGTTTGACCAAGATGGGCGCTTTAAAACGTACGACGGAGGCCGTCAAATGGCGTTCCGCCGGCGATCCTTCTTATCAGCGTGTAATGCCCGGCGGCTCCAGTTTTGAAGCCGTATCCCTGGAACAGGGTCTGACCCACGATCCGATGTTCGAGGAATGGGCCAGCGCGGTAAACAATGTTCGCGACGGCGATGCCGGAATGAGTCTGAAGAACTATCGTCGCGACGTGGTGATCAACGTGCTCAACCTGCAGGGCGCTCCGGCCATCAGTTACGTACTGAAACGTGCCTGGGTGTCTGAATTTCAGGCGTTACCCGAGTTTGACGCCAACAACATGAATACCATCGGCATTCAGACCATCACACTTCAACACGAAGGATTTATCCGCGATGAAGCAGTCGCAGAGCCTTCGGAAAGCTAAGCGTTATGGATCGCACTCCTGCAACGCTGTCCAGTGCCTTTCCTCGGGTGGACTTTCGTCTGTTCGACGGACATGCACAACTCGCGGTGGCGGAAGCCGTCACGGGCGGAGCCCCACGACCGGTTAAAGTGACAGCGATAATCGCCGCCAGCTTTGCGCTGACCGAGGGTGGCGTCCCACGTGTGATGGATCTCGATACCGCCAGGCGTATCACGGCGGCGGGCCGGGAGTGGTTGTTGCAGCGCACGGCCTTGCACTTTTATGATTGCCCTGAGTGGTTTGAGACACCCTGTCCCGCCTGCGGTGTACGCTTTGATCTCAAACTGTCCATGGTCGATATTCCGCGATCCGGCCCTGGGCCGGGCTTTCCGGTGGCGGAGGCGCAAACCAGTCTGGGCGAACGGTATTTCGAAGCGCCCAACGGTGCCCACGAAGAAGCGATCGCCCTACATCCCGACAGGGACCCCCGGCGTCTTATAGCCGCCAAATGTGGTTTATCTGGGAACGCTGAAGCAGAAGCGTCTCAATTTACCGACCGGGACCTGGATGCCATTGAGGCAGCCCTAGAAGCTATTTCCCCTGATATCGCCGACAGCGTGGACATTACTTGTCCCGCGTGTGGTCACGCCGCTCATTCCCGCATCGACCCACTTGCCTTTGCTTTCCCCAGGCTGGTGGATGTGCTGCAGGAGGTTCACCTTATTGCCCATGCATATCGCTGGTCCGAACGCGAAATTCTCGATTTACCACTGTCGCGCCGCTGTGCTTACGTGGACCTGATCGCAAGGGATTCCAGAACCGGCAGACAGCGGGGAGTACATTGAAATGAGTTTTATCGGACGTATCACAGCGCGCGCCACCCCGACTCGCAATCTTGTTACTCCCAAGGGTTTTGTGCGGCGCGCTGAGAAACCGGAAAAAGAACAGGAGGCGATTCCGGCTCGGGCCGTGAGGCGTCAGGAGCAGGAGGAAGAACAACCCGCACAGTCCCTGCGGCGCCAGGAGCAGGAAGAAGAGGAAACAATGCAAACCTTGCGGCGCCAGGCCAAGGCGGAGCAGGAAGAAGAGGAACCCGCCCAGGCTCTGAGACACCAGTCAGAAGAGGAAGAGGAGGAGATGCAACCCTTACGGCGCCAGTTTCAACCGGACCAGGAAGAGGAAGAATCAGCCCAGGCGCTGCGACGTCAGGCGCAGGAAGAAGAGGACGAAGAAAATTTGCAAGCGCTCCGGCGTCAGGCAGAGGAGGAGGAAGAACCTGCCCAGGCTTTGCGACGCCAGGAGCAGGAAGAGGAAGAATCCGCCCAGGCGCTGCGGCGCCAGGCACAGGAAGAAGAGGAAGAACCCCTTCAGACCCTGAGGCGTCAGCCAGAAGAGGAAGAGGAGGAGATGCAAGCGCTGCGCCGGGCAGCAGCAGATCCGGAATCGCCGAACCCTGACAAGGCGCCGATACCTGAAGAAACACGTGATGAAGCGGAGCCACCGACAGTCACGGCCCTACATCGGGAAGTACTGACAACCGCAAATAGCGGTTTGAACGATTTCACTCCCGGCGAATCCGGCTTGATTGATCCGGGAATGGGTATCCATGCGGGTGTTACCGGTCTGGATAATGCCGGTGACGGTTTCAACAGACCCTCAGTTCAGATCGACCAGTTGGATGTGCTGATTCATGAACCCGCGCAAACTGGTGGCACAAAGCGAACCGTTGATCGCAGCCGTTCGATCCGCACCCGTTATTTGCGGAGGTTGTAGGCATGCCGTTTCCTGTTTCCTCACTGTCCATCGCTGTCCAGGCCATCGCCGTATTCCTGGATAGCCAGTTTTCAGAAGAAGTCAATATCACCGTTGCACACCCGCAACGGGCCTCTGAAATTGCGAAGGGGGCGGGTGCTACGGCACACTGCCTCAACCTGTTTGCTTATCGCATCGCACCTTCGGGTTTCCATGCGGATGCCGGCTCGGACGAAACCCATTTTTGGCGCATCAATGTGCTGCTGACGCCATTTCCTGCCGACATCGACACAGCTAATGAAGACGTGGATCTGCGTATACTTGGTCACGCATTGAGAGTGTTGCAAAGTAACCCGGTATTACCGATTACCGCTGAGCCTTTACCCGGCGCGGCTTTAACGGAACCGCCGAATCGCACAAATTATCACCTGGAATCCATTCTGTTGGCTCCCACCATGGAGGAGATCAACCATATCTGGACAACTCAGGGGGGCGAACTCGCTTATCGCCTGTCTGCCGTTTATGAATTCGCATTGATACCGATCGAACCCCTGCAACCCCGCGTCACAGCCCCTCCACCCGAGGCGATCATTATTGACTCCAGGCTGGGGGTTGAGGGTGCCTCCAGTGGGTTTATCCAGCTGAATGAAGACAGCCGTGCCTTTCCACTGGACAACACCGAACCGCCACCGACACAGTGGCTGCCGGTGCAGATGCTGGTCGCGGCCGACGACTCGCTGACCAACACCCTCAATGTGGCGAGTGATGCAATCGGGGTAACACTGGCTATTGCCGGTCCCCAGGCCGCATCGGCGGCAATGCTGGTCAGTTGGCTGCTGGACGACAACAGCAGCAGCGACCAAACGGAGCAAATCCTGCCGATCGGCAGTCCCCTGTTGGATGACGTGGCAGCGCGAGTGACCCTTTCGCTGGCCATACCGGCAAATGCGGTCAGTGCGTCAATCAGAATTCGCCCGGCGGCTAACGGAATCGCCATTCCCAGCAGTCCGTTTGGCAATGTCCTGGTGTTGACGGTGGGGGGTTGACGGTGAGGGCGCCTGAGATGAACAGCAAATCGCATGCTCCTGAAATCGATCGACGCCATCTCGACATGGAATGGTCACGGGTGCGTATCATGATTTCGTTGGCGGAAGCATTGCGCACAGGCTCTACACTGGATGACAGCTTTTCAGAGAATTTTTCGGCGACCAGCGAATTGGTTGCCAAAAACCGGGAGCGGGGTGTCTGGGGCGGTTTAGCCAGTGTGTTGGACAGCGCATGCATAGAAAACCTGCTGCAAATCGATCTCGATATACTGGCCCTGGCGCTGGTTCCCGATGCGCAGCCGGCACTCGGGGTGCGTATTCAGTCATTGCAACCACAGGTCAACACCCCTTACCCGAGTCTGGGTACCTTGCAGGAACTCCTCATGCTTGACGACGGCAATGAGGTATCGACGCTCTATGACCGTTTGAAAGCGACCGCACCCTTGGTCGCTTCCGGCTTGATCCGCGTCAGTGGTAACGGTCCTTACCAGGTCGTACGGGCAACTTCGCTTGTACAAATGGCGGTACTTGGCCGGGTTACCGAGTTGGCGCCTCCGCCCGGCGCTAATCTGGAATTACGTCGCGGCTGTTGGGATGATTTGGTGCTGCCCGCCACCATCCTCAGAGCCTTGGAAGATTTCACCGCATGGCTGCAATGGCGTGATCAAATTCTCGCATGGGGCGGACGCCCGGCCGGCGGGCCGTTGGCCTTGTTCTCGGGAACTTCAGGTACGGGCAAAAGTTTTGCTGCCACGGTGATTGCCGGAGAACTTACGAAAGCCGGTGGTGAACCCTGGGCACTTTACACCCTCGACCTCGGCCGGATTATGTCGAAATATGTCGGCGAGACAGAGGAGAATCTTAACCGCCTACTCGACGCATTGGACGGGCGGCGGGCGATATTGCAGATCGACGAGGCGGACGGCTTGCTGGGTAAACGCGGAGAAGTGTCCGATGCCAGGGACCGCTACGCCAACCTGGAAGTCAGTCACATGCTGTCCCGCTTCGAACGCCATGTCGGCCCGGTTATTCTGACGACCAATCTACGCTCGAATATTGATCCGGCATTTTTGAGGCGTTTTCAGATGGTTATCGACTTTCCGTCACCGGATGCCCCGGCACGGGAGGCACTGTGGTCGCGGTTGATACCACCGTTGGCTCCCAGGGACGATTCTCTCGATGTAGAGATGCTGGCCGCCGCCGCGCGTTTATCCGGCGGTGCGATTCAAAACGCCGCCCACTACGCCACCGTGCTGGCCGCCAAGGCGGATCAACCCATTGCACCATGTCACGTAGCCCGTGCGGTCTGGGCGGAACTTGGCAAGGAAAACCGCCAGATCCGCAGGACGGAAATTGGCGCGCTTGCCCAATACATAAAGGAATAGGGCAAGGGAATAAGCATGCATATCAAACGACTGACACTGACCTTGCCGTCCCGATTTCGCAACGATGCTGACTTACAGGCGCGTTTGATTGCGCAAGCGATTGCGGAGCGATTGGGGGAAGACACACCGAGCCGATTGAGGATTGAACTCAACGACAACGGAAGCTCGCATCAATCACTAGCTGACGCCGTCGGTACCCGACTTAGTGCGAGTACCGGGCTCACTCACAACAACCAAAACGGTAGAGGAAAAAGCTAATGGCGGTAGCTACCAAAGGCGTTTTGTTCGAATACGGACTGTCTATTCCACCGTTGGCCCTGGTGTTCGATTTCAATCCGCAATCGATTTCCCGTTCGCGCACGGTGACGATCAAAACCGGAGATGCACCGGGTAACCGCACCGGCTATGATTTCCTCACACCACTGGAAACCAGTCGCGTGGCACAGGGCGTTGAACTCGCCGCCGAAAGTTTTTCCGTGGACATACTGCTCGACGCAACCGATGAAATGGGTAAGCCGGACGGCCAGGGTGTCATCGCCAAACAGTTCGGTGTACAGCCACAGATCGATACCTTGCGTTCGATGGTCGAACCCAAGGCGCAAGGTCCCTTTGGTTTACAAACACTTTCAAGCCTTGGCGGTGGCGGTGCCAGGGCGTTTGAACGGCAGGAAACTGCGTCGGTGCTGATTTTTGCTTGGGGCCTGCAGTTATTGCCGGTTTTTCTCACCGGCGTTACGCAAAAAGAAGTGCTGCATTTACCCAATCTACTGCCTTACCGCGCGGAGATGGGACTGACCATGCAGGTCATTGAAAGCAATAACCCTTTCACGATGGCGGACAAAGTGCGCCAGACCGCGATGACCGCGCTAAACGCGGTATCGGGATTTTAAACGGTGGCAAGGAGAGTCAGAGATGGCGTTTTTTAAAGGTTCAGCCTATGAAAAAGTCCGACTGTTTGAAGCCGATGACAGTGGGGCATCCGTGTTTCGTGGTTTGCGCGCTCGCCATGTTCGCAAACCCGATCCAGTGTTGGAACACACAATCGGCCTTAAGGAGCGCCTCGATAGCCTCTCCCATGAATACTACGCCGAGAGTCGCGATTGGCGTTGGCTGGTGGAAGCCAATCCGGACATCCTTTTTCCCGAAGATTTACTGTGGAAATCCAAAGAGGGTGTTGACGAATCTGACCCCGGCGCTGTGGATGAGAACCCAAATGGAAAAGAGCGTGCGGGTGAAGTCATTATCGTGCCGCGTCGAGAGGAGATCAGCTGATGCCTTCCCTATCGCTGGTCGGAGGATTGCTCGATCAAGGGTTTCGAAGCCCGGCATCGTGCCTGATTGAGATCGGCCCCGATCGCAAAAACATCGACGCGATTGCCCCATTGGTGGCAACCGTGGATCTGCAACTGTCCCGGGATGAGGCGGCCGCGGGAACCATTGTGATTGAAGATCGCCGCAGCAGCGACGGTAAGTGGGTTGTCGCCGACAGCGGCTTGTTTAGCAGCGGTTTGTTTACACGCTGGGCACCGATACGTATCAGCGCGGACTTCGGTACGCACAAGGAGGTGATACTTACCGGATATGTGATGAAATTAACACCGGAGTATCCGGGCAATGCCGCCGAAGCCAAACTCACACTGGAAGTTCAGGACGAAGGCGCGGCCCTGGGGCGCGAACAGATGCGCAGGGTTTGGGGTGAAGACCAAGCCATGTCCGACCTGGAAATTCTCAACGAGTTGGTTTCCGTTGTTGATATTTCACCGGACCCGCTAAGCGGTCATGGTCAGTCCAGTCGCTCGCTGTCACAAGAGGGAACACCGATTCAGTTTCTGCGCGAACGTGCCAAGGCGAACGGCTATGAATTGATTTTCAGAGACGGGCAAGTTTATTTCGGCCCAAAACGCCTTGACGGCGAGGCCCAGGCGCCGATCCTGGTATATGCCGGCAAAGACACCAACTGTCGCAACTTCAGTATGGCCGATGCGGCTGACTCACCGGACCAGGTGCGTGCAGATTTGGCGCCAAGAGAGGAAGGTTCGACGCCAGAGGAAATTAACGTTACACCCGACGAACCATTATTGGGAACGACCGCGGCAGCGGCGGAGGGCGCTGATTTGGGAACGCCCTCGGTGTGGCGGGTCGGTGCAGAGGGCGACGAAACAACGGAGGAGCGCACGGCGCGGGCCCAGGCACTGGTTAATGAACACGCGTTTAAACTGCGTGGTTCCGGCGAACTGGATGGTTCCCTTTACGGTCACGTTCTGTTGCCCGGTGGATTGGTCAACATCGACGGCACCGGTTCCCGCTACGGTGGTTTGTACTATGTCGATAAAGTCGCCCACGCCTTCAACACCGAAGGATATACACAAACCTTTGAAGTGATGCGCAACGCCACCGGCGAAAGTGGCAGCCCTTCAAGTCCTTTATCCGCCGCCAGTTCGGCATTAAGCGGACTGTTTTAGGGAAGCGATGCAATGGATGAATTTGGCTTGTTAGAAGATGTCGCCCGCCGCCAGGCCACCAGGTACTGGGGTAAATACAGAGGCAACGTTACTAACACCGACGACCCGGATAACCGTGGCCGCATCAAGGTCACGGTGCCATCGGTGCTGGGTGATAGCGAGTCACAATGGGCAGAACCCGTGTTCCCTTATGGCGGTGGCTCCGATTTTGGATTTGTCGCGGTGCCACCTGTCAACAGTTTGGTGATCGTGGAATTTCTCGAAGGTGATCCTTCCGCGCCGATCTGGACCGGCACCTTCTGGCGACCCGGTGATGAGGTTCCTGCAGAACACACCGGGCAGCAAATAAAGTTAATGAAAACAGAGAGCGGCCACCGATTGGTGTTTGACGATACCGATGATTCCGAAATCGTCACGCTGCACTCGGCAACCGATGCGGTCATCACCATGAATCACGAGGGCTCGATTGACCTCACCGACCAAAGCGGCGCCCATGTCACCATTGATGCCGCAGCAGGTGAGATTGTTATAGAAGATGCCAACGGTAATTCAATCACCTTGTCTTCCTCTGGTATCAGTTGTGATGATGCCTCCGGCAACCAAATTGTCACTTCCGCCGGTGGCATCGAGGTAAAAGGCACCACTATTAATATTGAAGGTCAGTCGGTGACGGTGGGCGGCCCGGGTGGTGAACCCCTGGTAAAAGGACAGACTTTCATGGCCATGTTCAACTCACACACCCATCCCTGTACCGCCCCGGGAGCGCCGTCGGGTCCGCCGATCGTGCCACTGACTCCCGCCGCATTAACCATTAAAACGGTGGCATCATGAGCGGTCCGCATCAGACCCGATTGCCGCGCACGGCCTATATGAAGTTTCCCTTTTGTTTGGAAAAGGAAGGCCCGGCGACATCCGCCCGTATGGAACACATCCGGGAACAGGTGGAACAGGTGTTGTTTATCAGTCCCGGCGAACGGGTGTTCCGTCCGGAGTTTGGTTTCGGCGCCCGTCAACATGTCTTCGAACCCAACGCAGCGCCTTTGTGGGAGTTGGCCCGGGGCCGTCTCTACGGTTCCCTGGCGGAAGCGTTGACCGGGGAAGTGGATCCCAAAACGCTCAAGGTGGAAGTGGGGCCCGGGCCGGGGCAACCGGAAGTTCTGCTGGTCTCCATTACCTACACCATCGCTGCATTGCAGAAGGAGGAGAGCCTGAGCTTCAAGCTGTGAGCTGGAGAATGGCGTAAGGACTATGGCCGAACTTCCCAGACCGATACTCGATTTCGATACCAGTTGTCCCGACTGTGGTGAGCGCATAGCCGTATTACCGCCACCGCTACCTGGCGTGGCCGATGATTTCGATTGGAAAACCCGCGACTACGACAGCTTTCGGTTATTTATGATGCAGGAGCTTGCGCATCGGTTTCCGGAACGGCGGCGCTGGACACCGGCGGATATGGAAGTGGTGATTGTGGAATTGTTGGCGGCAAGTTTCGACCGCGCATCCCACGCCCTCGATGCGGTTCAGGGCGAGCGCTTTCTATCGACTGCGCGCCGTCCCGAGTCCGTGCGTCGATTGTTGAAGTTAATTGGCTACGACGCAGCGGAAAAAGTACGCGATGAAACCATCGCGAAACTGCCTCCCGCGGAGGGCGGTGGTGCGGAAACCCGGGAACAACAACTGGAAAGACTGTGGCGCCTTGAACCCTCGCTAATGGAACGCGCCCGTGCCGAAGGCCCGCGACTGATCGCCGAGCAGCACCGCATGGTGATCCTGGAAGACCATAAAACGGTGGTCAGTGCCCATCCCCTGGTGGCGCGCGCCCAGGCACGCTTGGTCTGGACCGGCGCCTGGAACACGATACTCGTATCGGCGTTGTTGGAGGGAGATCGTGGTCTGGATGAATCGCTGCCGGAAGCTGTAGGCGAAGACGCCGCTGAGGCGGAACTTCTATGGCGTCGAATTGAGAACTTTCATCACGGGCAAAACCTGCCCTTGCCAGAAAACAACGGCGCGCTTACCGCGCGACAGTTACTACGCATTTTGATCGAGCGCCGGCGCATGATCGGCTCGGAAGTGTTTCTGGAAAAAGCACAACCCGCCGCCATTACTTTCACACTCTCCGTGCGCGCCAAACCCGGTTATTTTCGCACTGAGACATGTCAGGCGCTGGCGGAAATATTCTCGTCCGAAGACGGTGGTTTCTTCGAACCTGGCCGGCTGGATTTCGGCGAAGACTTATTTGCCTCCGACATTATTGAACAGGCAATGGTGGTGGAGGGCGTTGCCGTTGCCTGTCTCAACCGCTTTAAGCGCGTGGGTTCAGGGTGGCCCGACAGGGTGGTGGAAGGATTTATCCCCATCGATGATCGCGAATACGTTCGTTGCTTGAATCGGCGGGGCCAACCGGAGTCGGGCTATTTCCGGCTCATCGTCAACGGTGGAGAACTGGGATGAGTAGTCCTATTGACCGACCCGACAAGTTACTGGATTTGACCCGCTGGAATCGCGCTGGCCTGCCTCGTTTCAATTATATCGACGGCGATGCGGCGGTGTGGCTGGAAGAATTACGTATCGCCACCTTGGGGCTGGTGGCCCGTGACGCAGATATTGAAGAGCGTCTGCCGGAAACCTGGCGTTACCGTTTTGGTGAATCCGACTGGCCCGATCCGAATGAACGCCAGGCCTTTATCGATACCCTTAGTTGGAAGGCCCTGGCGCGGGAATACCCGGATAAACCCGAAACCGGCCGCGACCGTAATGCCCGTTTGTTGGAACAGTATCGGCAATCCAGCGGTGAGTATGGTTGGGAAATCATGCGCGCCGCCGCTCGCGCCACACATGTATTGTTAGGTCATCTCAATGCCTACGCTAACGAAGGCTATCTACGTACCGCAACCCAATGGGACAACCTGGCCCGCCTGGCGGCGATGGTGAATTACCAGCCTGCACCGCCGAGTTCAGCGACGACTGCCGTGGGCCTTATTGTCGACCCCACAGAAGACGGTGCGGCCGTGGAAATACCCCGGGGATTGGCAATGAAATACTCGCCTCCCGAAGGTGGCGCGCCCATAGTGTTTGAAACTCTGAAGCCTTTAAAAGTGCACGCGGACCTCAACCAGGCACGGGCGGAAGAATGGGATAGCGATCCCACCCCGTTAAGCGGCACCGATGAGGAATGGGTCGACGATGGGGAGGCCGATCTGGCGCCAGGTACTGTTGGGGTTTTGGCCGACATAGACAACCCATCAACGGTGAATGCGGTGGGTATTACCGACGTACAACGCGATACGGACAATCAGATCGTGCGGTTGAGTCTAAGTCAAATGAATCTGGGTTGGGAGCGGGGCGACGTTGAATTGCATATCGAACCCAAGGCGATTCGGCGCGGTTCGCCGCGTTCCACCGGCTCGGTACTGGTGCTCAAAATGGATACCGCAACGAATTACCCGATCAATTCGATTATCCGACTGCACTACAACTCAGATCCCCAACAGTTGCGGGTGATTGGCAATGCCGACGGCCATTTAAAGTTGGCGTCTACATTGGATCTCGAGCACGGACAAACCGTCACTGTCGAAACCCTGGTGCCCGTCTCTAATGTCAGCTCGCAAAATCTCGCACCGGCCGCCTTCGGTAAAGAGATTTTCTATCTAGACAGTAGCAGTGGTATGGACATGGCTGTAACCCCTGGTAGCGGTTTTTATCGGTATGCCAATAACGAGCACGGCGATGAGTTGGACACTCGGGCACCTATGGGTATCGACTTCAGTACCATCACCGAAGCGATAGGTTACCTGTATGCAGAAACCGAGGGCGCCAAGCAGGAAAACGCAACGGTAGTCGGTATCCCTCCCGCTGTGGATGACAGCGATACCAACGCGGAAAAACGCGTTATCACCTTTTCCGGCAAGCCGCCGAAGGGCTTGACCACCGGAGACTTGATGGTACAAAAATCCGTTGCTGGTGACGGGCTGCGTGCGTTACAGGTTGTTGGTATCGCCGTGGGTGACGACAGCTACACCTTGCAGTTCCACGTCAATGTGACAAGCGATATCGATAATTTCAAGCCCGATGAATATGAATACCACGGCCCGCTATTACGGTCATTGCGTCCGAACAACTACAACCGCAATCCCGAAAGTGCCTTTGACGGCCCCGAGATCACTTTGGATACGATTTCAACGCCGGCCAGGGAATTACTGCGCCTGGGTAAAAGCTGTCTGATCGAAGATGAAAGGGAACAGGTGCCGTCAGTACTCGCCACACTGGTTGAAGCCATCGACGAAGGCGGCGAACTACGTCTGTTGTTCGAACCCGAAGAAGGCCTAGGGGATTTCAAAAAAGGCTGGACTTCTCTCAATCTCAATGCCGTAAACGCCAGTCACGGGGAAACCAAAAGCCCCAAAGTACTCGGCTCCGGCAACGGCGAAGTGGCCTATCAACGCTTCCCTTTCAATGCGCGAAAAGTCAGTTTTATTCCTTCCTCGGTTGCGGAAACCGGTGTTGCACCGGATATGGATGTGGAAGTGGACGGGGTTGTCTGGAGCTACAGTGACCTGATCGATCCTGCGGCGGACAATACGGACGGCTATTCCGTGTCGATCAATGAAGACGATTCCCTGACCATTCACTTCCGCCGCAGACTTCCCACCGGAACCAACAATATTGTCGTGCGGCGCCACCGCAGCGGTGTAGGCTCCTCCGGAAGTATTCCCGAGCGCTCATTTGTGAAACCGATGAAAAAGCATCGTTATGTACGTGCAGTTACCCAGCCATTTGCGGCTACCGGCGGTGCGGATCGGGAACCGGTGGAAGATCTCCGCGTCAACGCTCCCGCCAGTCTCACCGCCAACGGCAGGGCGGTTTCCCTGCGAGATTTTGAACGTATCTGTCGACGTCGATCCGATGTCTGGCAGGCATCGGCGCGGCTGTTGACCAACCCCACCGCGTCGGCAAGCGTGGCTATTGTGATCGTACCGGCGAATGGTGGAGCGGTCGGTGTGAACCTCCGGCAGGATCTGATCGACTTTGTCGAGGGGCGGGCGACACCGGGTATTCGGGTTACCATTGAGGATTACGTGCCGGTCTACCTCACGGTGGAAGCCACGATTCGTGTCGATGTGGAGCAGTATGACAAAACCGAGGTGCAGGCCACCGCCCAGGCCGCACTGATCGGCGAGTTCAGCCTGGAACGGCGTCTGCTCGGTCAGCCGGTTTACATCGCGGAGGTAGCGGCTGCCCTGGAACGTGTAACCGGGGTTGAAACGGTTACCGTTCAAAGTTTCAGCGTCAACTCGGCGGAACCCATTAAACGCACAGCCAAAACCTCCGGCTCCGATTCGGCATTTTTTCCGTTTCAGCATCAGTTGATATCAACCAATTCAGCGACGGCCGGTTCTGACATGACCGTAATTGTGGAGGCTATCTGAGATGGAACCCAGTGACCTGAAATCCCGCGCCGGACAACTGCTCTATCGGGAACTGCCGGAAGAATACCGTTATCAGGACCCGCCACCCGTTGAGGGTGAGTTTGGTGACCTGGAAGCCTATCTGCACGGATTCGGACATCTGCTGGATCTGGTTCGGGGTACCACTGAACAGGCTTACGCGGACGCCTTCGCCGAAGGAGCCGACAATAATCTCGACATTCAGTCCTGGCTGATTCCCTATCTTGCGGAGCTGGTCGGCGCGGAACTGCGCGCACCGGATCCGGCAGCCAGGCGACGGGAACTCAACGAAACCGTTACCTGGTTTAAAGGCAAAGGTTCCTTAAATACCGTCGATGAAATTTCCGATGTGGTGGCGAATGCGGAGTCAGTGGTTGTCGAAGGTTGGCGGCGCACCCTCACTACCCCGAGAATGGCCCTGCCGCCGTTTTCAGTTTCACTGGAATCGGGTGTTGATCCCTCCGTGTACCCTTTACCTTTGGGCACACCGGATATTCGTTATACCAACCGCGCCGTGCTGGATGAAACCGGTAACAATCCGCTGTATGCGGTTCGCAGTGAAAGCCGGGACACATTCGGACGGGTCATCGATCCGGAGGTCAATTTCTGGAAACCGCTCCATGCAGGCGGCGCGCCGTGTTTCCCCGGTGCTTACGATGATACATCCGTGCGCACACCGGATTTGCGCGACCCGCTAAACCAGAGCGTTGGCCCCCATCCCAAACGCACGCTGATTCACCTGCGGCCACCGGAAGGATTTTTTGCCGATGGTCTAAAGAACGTTACCGTCCTGCCAATGGTGGCGGATATCGCGATTGATGCGACCGAGACCGGCAATCAGCGCTTCGGTCCACGGGAACTGTTTCAAGCACTGGGATTGCTGGAAGATGACCTTATCGACGATTTGTTAATCGGCGGGGAAGTGGTGCTGCCGGATCGCGTATTGGTCAGTGGTGATTTGATACTGCCCGCCGGTGTGGATGTCAGCTTTCATGACCTTCTGTTCACCGGCAGCATTACCCTGGATGATGCCGACACAGCTTTAAGCTTGGAACGTTGCGCCGTTGATCGGGTGGTCATATCCAACGCCACGGACACCCCTGCCCTGGTTGCCACCGACTGCCTGTTCAATTCACTGCGCGGCGGTGTCGGTTTTGCTCAACTGGTGTACTGCACAGTTTTGGAAGAAACCGAACTGGAACGATTGTGGGCCTCGGATTGCATCTTTATCGGCCCGCTGATCGATATTAACTGTTCCGGGGGAGAAACTTGTATTCGTTACTCTCGCCTTCCCGATCTGGCGGCGCTTAGTGGCTGCGGCGCAGACCAATCGCCATCCAATACCGAGGACGACCCCAATTTTGTTCGCCTCTGGTTTGAAGACGGCGACGACTGTGTGCTCAGGCCTGCATTGTTCGGCGAGCCGGGTGCCGGTGTCCTGAATCTTACCACCTCGTCCCAGGTGCTTTCCGGCGCGGAGGATGAAGGGGAGATGGGGGCCTATCACCACAAATATCACGCGGCGCGAATTCGCGCGTTGCACTTAAAACTCACTGACTATCTGCCTATCGGGCAGGAGATAGCGATCCAGTACGATCCTTATCTCTCCCGTTCTCCTGCGCAGACTAACGGATAGAGGGAGTCATAAAGATGAAAGGAAACTTCTCTCGAGATAATCACCGGCCTGAAGATCGCTACTCCGGCGTATACCAGGCTCAGGGTGGCATGGTGACTGACGCCGATCTCGGCGAACAGGCAAAAATTGCGCGTTCACGCACCGACAACCTTGGTCACGAAACGGCGGGCTCAGGTGTTCCCGAAGAGGGTGGCGTAGTTTCACTCAGCGGCGGTGTTCCGAGCCTTGTTGAGGGCGTGGTCTATGCCGAGGGCGTACGCGGCGAAGTTCGTGCGGTTCAACCTCTGGCTGCGGGCCCGTTGGCGCTGTATACCGCACAGTTGGATTTTCCGCTGGTACCCACGTTACTCAATGGCGATTTGATTATCTATGCGGACGTGTGGGAGCGGACCATCAGTCCGTTGGAGGATCCACTGCTGACCGACCCGGGTCTGCACGGTGCAGAAACCGCGTTGCGCTCGCGCACCATGGCGCAATTGAAATTTGCACCCGTCGGTCAAGCAGATATTTTAGGGGATCCTAACGGGCCGATTCCGCGTACCGGCAGCGGACTATTATCCGTTACGCCAGTCGACCCTGAAAATGTATCCGATCCCTGCGACCCCTGTGCTGATGTGGAGAATATCCAGCAGACGGTGACCAATGCCCTGTTTCGACTCGAAGTGGTCCATGTCTTCGGTGACCCGCAAACGCCCGATCGCATTACGCTTGCTTGGTCCGGTGAAAATGCCTCCGCAGTTGCCCCATCCGATGTGAATAGCGAAGACTTCAGTCGCGCGGGAGCCGTTTACGAATTCTATTCCTACGCCACGGAAACCCATCTCGGTGTGCACGAAAACAACGGCAGTGTTGTGCGTAGCAGTTTTGGTGAATCACTGGCCGGTGGGCCGGCGGTAGCCAATGCGCCTGAAGGCGGGGACTGGCCATATGTACGGCGTTGGAGTGGAGCAGCTGAGCTGGATTTCACTGCCAATAGCGCGGCGCGTGTGGGTGGTGGCTCGGGAATCACTGTCAGCGGACGCGTTGTTACCCTGACGGTGGATGCTTTTACCGCCGAATTGGATTTCAACGGCCGGGCGATTGTTGCAGGCGATTACTGGCTGATTGAATTGCGACCCAATGGTGAGCCCACGGTTCGTGTTGTACGTGAAACCCCCGTCGGCATCATCCATCATTACTGCCCCTTGTTCCGACTGGATAACCATACCATCGTGGCGCTATCCGACGAAGAGAATCGTCGTTTAAGTTTTCCGGCACTGGCCGATATTCCAGCCAGTCATGTGAGCATTGTCAACAATTGTACGAAGCTGTACGACAACGCCGAAAATGTTCAGGAGGCGTTAGACAATTTGTGTGACATCGAAGCGGCGGATATCAGTTTTGACCCCAGTGATTGTCCGCGCCTGTTCGACAGTACCGACAATGTCCAGGACGCGCTGATCAATCTCTGCAAAGTGGATTTCGGCAGCGACCGCTGGCTCAGGTATCTCCACGACTGGGGTGTTATCTGCGGCGTTATTCCCAGTTGGGCACGGGATCGGACTAATCCAACAAAGGTAAGTTACGGCAAGGGGGCGATACTCGACAGAGTGGGTAAATTCGCGGAAGTGAGGGGCCGTACGCTCGAACTACAAAAACTGATAGGTACCGAGTTTTTCCTGTTTAATGATTTAAATGATTTCGCCAGACGCCTGCGGGTGAAAGATGTGTGTCTCGCGTTAGCGATCGCAGACAGTGGTGATATTGATGTTTACCTGGCGCCCAAAGTTGTGGCATTTGGTCCCGAAGCCCCGACTTTTTTGAAGGAATTGGAAAAATGCCGCAAGCAGATAGATAAGTTTGATTATAAAGACAATTTCAGCAAACGAAGGGTGAAGGAGCGCGACGCCCTGGAGAAAATCTCCTATTTCGCTGCCAATCGCAAACTGGCCGCAGCACAGGGTTTGACATCCGAGGAGCAGGTGATTGCCAGGGATTACAACGATGATCTGATTAAGCGCTACGGCACATTTATCAACGACGACGTTGAGATGGCCAAAATCAATACGCAGGTGAAAGCCATCGACAACAAAATCAAAGCCGACGAAGCCGTCGGTCCGGTGAAGGAAACGCGTTTGTTGCAGCGTGAAATTGCCGTCTTTCAGTTGTTGAAAAATACCGAAGACGAACGTTTGCGGCGTTGTATCTGCAACGCGCTGATACCCCGTTGCGCAACCCTCGGCAAAGCGCCGTTTCTTATTCCGATCGCTTGCGTTGAAGGAGTCTTTGAAAATCAGGAGTTGATGATTACCAACCTCTGTACCTTTTCCTGCCGTAAACAGGCATTGACCTGGCGAATGATCAAGTATTACTTCGGTCACCTGGGTGAACAATTGAAGAAGCGGCTGGAAACAGCCTGTTGCCCTCCGCCGACAGATGATGACGATGACGGCGTAATACCCAAACCGGGGTTTAACGACTTTGGCATACCGGCCAGCATGATCGACCCTGGATATATCCTTAAGGAAACCGACCGCAGCATTCGCATCATCACCGGTCGTAACCCTCCCACGGATTACAAGGTGAATCCCCAGGTGGTTGATCTTGGTATTGATCAGGCCAAATTTGCCTTGGAAGGCAACGGCGTCGAGGTCGCTACCACCATTGAAATCGAAGATGTGGATGCGATCAAAAAATTGCGCGAGGCCAGTGTTGGAATCAATCCTAAAGATCGTATTTACGACAGGGGGGATGTTGCCCCCGGGGATAAAGTGGCACTGATTGTGCGCGACGGTGTGGCGGTCGATTATGTCAAGGTCGAAAGTGGCGGCGGTAAATTCCTCTATGACAAAAAGTCGGCGTCTGGGGCCAGGGTACCTGGTGAGGTGCTTGCGGGTGCTGAATCCAAAACCAGAGCATTGGAAGAGCGGCTAAAAGCCGCCCGCGAAGCAGCGACGGCGGCAGAAGCAGGACTGGACGGATTTGAGACGCGATCCAATGTGGTACTTGAAGAAGCGAACAAAGCCGAAACCAGGCTCGAGTCCATTCGCGGGTCTCACCTGATGCTCAACACAGATGTGGAGGCACTGACCGGCACCCTGACAAGGATCAAAGCGGAAAGGAATACGGTGCTTTCGGAAGTGACGGCGCTATCAGGTACTCTGGCAACGATCCGATCTGAACGGGATGCCGTGCGTACGGAAATCGAATCAGCACGGTCTGAGTTGTCCGAATTAGCCGAGACACAGAAAAATCTGTTGAGAGAAGCCGCTGTTGAACGGAAAAAACTGGTCACAGCTATTCGCCGCGAAACGCCGGTCGCCGCTGTTGTCGGCAACAACAGGCGCTTTATGACGGCCCTGGCGACGAGTGGTGTCACCAATGTCGCCGGGCTTGCGGAAATGCCGGATGCGAAGCTTCGCGAGGTGGCCGCCAGCAGTGGTATTACGCTGGTCGAGGCGCGGCGCTTGAAGAAGGCAGCGGCAAATCGATTGAAGATGCCGGTGGGTTAGTTCAAATACCGGGATAGTTTGTAACAGCTTGCATATAGCGGCTACCAAGGAGAGCTATTGCGTAAAAAGATCGAGGAGGACTGACATGAAGCGCAAACTGCGCCGAAGAACAAGAGGTAAACGTAAATCCGTTAGAGTACGTCGTTCCGCCTCGGCAGGTGCGATTACCGCACGATCTGAAGCTAAGCAGCAAAGCGACACTAATACCGCGGTGCTGATCGGCGGCGTCCACGATCCTGCCGAAAAGGCCGCTGACAATATGGCTCAGCAGGCAATGGCGGGTGGCCCGGTTTCTGCAGGTTCGGTTTCTACGGGCCCGGTTTCTATGGGAATGGCCGCCAATACCGGGGTCCACCGCGCCTGTGACAAATGCGATGAAGAGAAAGAGGCCAAGCGCAAACCGCAGACCGCTGCAACTGTCGCACATGGTAGCAAAGCCGCCCATGCTTCCAGCGGTGCCTCATCCGCGATTAACACCATGGGCGCGGGTCGTTCCCTCGCAAGATCGGAGCGTGCATTTTTTGAACCCCGTTTCGGACGTGATTTTTCCAAGGTCCGCATTCACGATGACACCACCGCTGATCGCGCAGCGCGCGGTATCGATGCCCGGGCATTTACCTACGGCGACGACATCGGATTCGCTAAAGGCGAGAAGGAACGGGGCGGCAAAGCATTGATGGCACACGAACTGGCACACGTCGCCCAAGGTGGCAATGGTGCGCGCGGTAGTGGCGCGCAGCGCATGGTAAAACGCGCCACCATGGCTGCCGCAGACGGCAAAGATAAATATAAAAAAGTCCCGGACACTCATCGCGATACGGTGCAAAAGGCGTTGGATCTGATCGACAACGCACTTAAGGCCAAACGCTGTAAGGATTTCTTCAAAGACAAATGCACCGGTGGTACGGCAGCCACTGCACAGAGTACATTTAGCGCATCGACGGTTTACTATCTCGCCGATCACACGACAAGATTTGGCTTGAGTGATGTTCGTAAGGTCGCCGCCGACCCCCATATCGTTGCTTACAATCAATATGCTTACGATGTCGGGCGCTGGGAAATCGCAGCCACCCTGTTGCATGAAATGTTTCATACCTGCGATATGTCCGTGGATGACATGGACGAAATACTCGCCGAAAAAGCCACCGAAACCTGCGGTTTCTACGCACCCTGGATCACTAAAATCAGTCCGGCCTCCCTGGATGTCGGCGATACCCTGAAACTCAGGGGCTACCAGTTTGGACAAAAACAGGATGCTGATCACTATGTCAGGATGGGAGGCACCAAGATCACTGATTACAAACGCTGGGAGCAACCCAAGGGAGCATCATCGGTTCGCGTGGAGTTTGAGGTACCGAAATCGGTGAATGACAATTATTTCCTTTCCAAGGATGCTGAGACCGCGGTAGTTAATCACGGCCACGACAGTAACAAGAAGACGATCAATGTCGACCCCTAGTGCCGGAGGCCGGTGACGGTGGGTGATTCCAAGGCTCTTGCCCGTGTAAAAACCACCACGAAGTCGGCGGTCAGGATACCTGTAAGGCGTCAATCCAACGATTTAAGGTTGTTGCGAACGACAAAAGCTGCGGGAGTAATCTTGCAACCCGCACTCGAAGTTGGCGCCGCCAATGACCCACTGGAACACGAAGCCGAGGCGATGGCGGATCGCATTGTCACTATGGCCGCTCCCGCTGTAGACGCAGCGCCGCCACCGGCTGACTCCTCTGCGGGTTCTCCGGCTGGTGCTTCGGGTGGTGGAGCTACTCAGCCCCAGCGTTTTGTGTTGCGGGCCGCCAATATCGATCAGGAAAGCCAACCCGATACAGATACTTTTGAGAGCGAGCCCTCGATACCCGCCGATCACCAGGATCCGCAAGTCCCTGCCACCGAAGATGTCGATACCGCCGGGCTGGACCAGGGAGAATTTTCGGAAATAGAAACCGGTAGACCCAATGACCCCAAAGACGATGTACTAATGGCGCCGGGGGAGGAATGTGCAGTCGGTGCGGAGGGTGGTGATGCGCCGAAGGATGTTAGCCAGGCCGTAGCTCAGCCTGGGGCGGGCCGCCCGCTGCAGAGTTCTGTGCGGCAATTTATGGAGCCCCGTTTCGGCGTCGACTTCTCAGACGTACGTATTCACGACGGGCCTCAGGATCGCTCTGCTGCCGACCGCATCGGAGCACGTGCATTTACACATCGTGAACATATCTGGTTAGGTAAGGGCGAGAGTGTCGACAACCGGCGGCTATTAGCCCACGAATTAACGCATGTCGTTCAACAAACCCAACGCAAGCAGTATGGACAGACACAGCGCATGGAAGTCGAGGGTGAAGACAAAACGCCCCGCCTGCGACGTGGCTGGATCGCCAGCAAAGCGGAGAAAATCGCCAGGAACGTTCCCGGCTATACACTATTAACCGTCATAATAGGCAAAAGCCCGATTACCGGAAATCGCGTCACCCGCAACGCGGAAAACCTGATCGGTGGTTTTCTCGGTCTGCTTCCCGGCGGCAATCTGCTGTTTGAAAAACTCAAGGAAACCCGTGCGCTGCAACGCGCTTTCGACTGGGTTGCCGGGCGTTTGTCGGAACTCAATATCACCTGGAGCCGGGTAAAACAGCTGGTGAATGAATTCATCGACGAGAAGCCGGTTTTTTCGCCGCTCAAAACCGCCAAACGTATTTTTAAACCCCTGGTCAATGACGTAATTCAGTTCATTGTAGATATCAAGGACAAGATTCTCGAATTCATTCTGCGAGGGGCACTGGCCCTGGCCGGCTCTTACGGTGAAAAAGTCTGGGCGGTGATCCAGAAAGCCGGGGATACGATTTCAATGATACTCAGTGACCCGCTTGGTTTTGCCAAAAACCTGGTGAGCGCCATCGTCAAAGGGTTTAAGCAATTCGGCTCCAATATATGGAAACATCTCAAAAAGGGGTTGATGGGCTGGTTGTTCGGCACACTACAGGGGTTGGATATCGACCTGCCCGCCAAGTTGGACTTCAAGGGCATCATGTCAGTGGTTTTACAGATACTTGGTCTGACCTACGCCAACTTCCGCAAAATTCTGGTGAAACGCCTCGGAACGGGTGGCGAGAAAAAAGTCGCCTATTTGGAAAAATCCGTCGAGGTTGTGAAGACTCTCTTGAAAGAAGGTTTCCTCGGAATCTGGCAGCGTGTGCTGGAAATGATTGAAGGATTTAAAACCACCGTGATCGACGGCATTCGCGATTTTGTTATCAACACCGTGGTAATGGGCGCGGTCTCCTGGGTGGCGGGGTTATCCAATCCCGTGGGTGCTGTTATTAAAATCGCGTTGTCAATCTACAACATGATCAAAACCTTTCTTGAACGCCTCAATCAGATCATGGAAGTTGCCAACTCCATTTTCTCTTCCATCGGCGCTATCGCCAAAGGACAAATCAAACAGGCGGCGGACTTTATCGAAAAGACGATTGCTTCGACGATCCCCGTGTTCCTGGCTTTTGTCGCAGCGCTGATTCCCGTTACAGGTATCACCAAAACCATTCGCAAAATCATCAAAAAGTTGCAGACTCCGGTTAAGAAAGCCATGGACAAGATGGTGACGTTTTTGGTGAAGAAGGCCAAGAAACTGTTCTCCAAGCTGCTGGGCAAGGTCAACGGCAAACGCAAAATGCCCTCCAAGGGATTCAAGATCGGCGCTACTTCCCACAGCCTGATACCGAAGAAGAAGGGTAATGGCTTTGAATTGACCATCGCCTCCGAAAATCCCAGTCCCTCCAACGAAGTACAGAAACAACTGGAGGCGGAAGCGGAACGAGCCAGGGAATATGGCGACGACGCCAAGTGTTTCGATCTGTTTGAAGAGGCATTTAAGGTTGACATCGATGAGGCGGAAAAAGAAGCGGCTAAAATAAAACCCGGTCAACAAAAGACCTCCACCAAAAAGCCGTCACAAAAAGCTAACAAAGAACTGGATGACGCCGCGAAAAAACTTGCCAAACTGGGGCCCTGCATTACCGACAACCCCTTCTTTGACGACAAGCCTCAAGACGGCGCGATAATCCGCGCACGGGAACCCCGTATACCCGAGATAGAAGGCAAAGGCGGACTCTATAAGGATCTTGGTAAGGAGACGAAGAAAAAAATTGAGGAGGTGTCCAAGTCCGCCTACCTCGGAGCACGTGGCGAGAAGAAACTCTCGAGCTATTACGAAAACGATCATATTCCCGAGAAAAGCTTCGCCAAAACCGTGCAAGCCTATGTACAAGGTGATCTGAAAAAATCCATCGGCGATGGTATTCGCGACGGCAGCGAACCGTTACCGGACCCCGCGCTCGGAGAGATTGATACACGCAGCCTGGGTGACAAGGGCAATAACCTGCCAGCAATCACGGTGTACCGTCCCTTGCACATGCAAAAATCCAAGAAAACCGCCGACCGCAAACACGGCGATGCCATTAACAGCGTCAGGCAGGTGAAGTTACCGAGGGATCAAATCGCCGCCCTTCAGGCAGAAATCGGCTTACAAATCGAGAACGAACAGCAAATAACCTCTAACTCCTATGCCGCCGATAAAAACGCATCGGCGATGATTAAAAAGAACGTGAAGTCCGGCTTGAAAGAACTCAATAGTCTCAATAAAGCCCTGTATGGGTTTGAACCCAAAAAACTTCTGACCATCAAAGCCATCAAAGCCAACAAAGCCAAAGACACACCAGGCTCTGATCTCGATTTCAACGGTGATCCCAATTTCGCCGATCTGGAAGGGCAATACGCGAACGGCCGCCCCTCAAACCAAAAAGTGGGGGAATATATCGAGTACGACCACGTCGTCGAACAGTCCTTGGCCAACAAAGCCCGGGATCTGACATTCGATCAACCCGGAATCAAAGGCGGTATGAACAAAGTCCTGCAACAAAAAATTGCTGCCCTGAGCCTGCCTGCCGACGAAGTAGGGCCGCGCAGCGGGGCGGCTGACAAAAAAATTGCTAAGGTGTACCGCCGAGCGGTCTTCGCAGGCAAACCCATTCGCAAATACAATGCCGAAAAAGCGGGCACCGTGGCACTGTATCGCCCCGTTCACCGCCAGGTCACCGCCAATAACAAGATTCCCCCCTTAATACCCGCTGATAAATGGGCACCGGTGCAGGAAAAACTCGCTACCTATGCAGTCGACAATAAAAACGATAGCACTCAAGTCGATGCAGCCAAAACTGATTTGCAGGCCGGTGTTCGCGATACGTTTATCGGCTCGATGACTAGCCATACAACATTGATCGGAAATGAATATAAGACTGAGATGAAGGAGTTTTCGACGTTGAACAAGAGTAAACAGGCGGCTACGCAAATGGCGGGAGTTGTGTCGCGGGTGGCGGGTACAGTGAAGCGGTTGCAGGCGGAGTCGCTGGCGTTGTTGGGGTAGAGGTTTTCCCAATCTGGTAGCGGCCAGATTTCTTTCGCCCAGGCACCGGATTTGGCATGAATCAGAGAGAAAACAAAGGAGGATCCAGTCTCCACCATTCAAATTGAGCGAGACTTTGAAGTTAAAACTATAAACGCTTTTTCGTGTATTTTTGTTTGAGCAGCGTCTGTGCCTGACTCACCCAGATCTTCAAGCGTATAGTAGCCCATTCGATTTAATACCGAAGCCATGGCCCGATCACTAACCGGTATCTTGGGGCGCAGGTGCGGGGGCCAGATGCGTCAATTCGGTTGCTATAGGTGTGTCGATTACGAACTGAAGAGCGAAGACAGCCTTGACTCTCACCGTCGGAATCAACTGTTACCTATGTGCCCGGAAAGCACCCCGTATTATTGGTGGTGATGGGTGGACTTGAACCACCGACCTCAGCATTATGAATGCCGCGCTCTAACCAGCTGAGCTACATCACCTTAATCCATTATTTAAAACTTCCCAGCCATTGCGGTTGGG
>JAUXCD010000227.1 GCA_030619085.1 Candidatus Zixiibacteriota bacterium | reverse complement strand
GGCGTGCATGCCGTTGCGGAGGAACCCTTTTTTGTCCTCGCCCATGTAATCAGAGCCCATCACCATCGTAATATTACTCTCGGGAATAACGAGCGCCTGCTGGTTGAGATGGTGCTCTTCAGGGATGTGAATCAGGGTGAACTCCGGTCCCGGCACTTTGCCAACATCGGACATCGTTTTTCCCCACATGTAGGCAAGCCGGTAGTTTTTGAGATCGGCCACCGATATGTAGAGGTTGCACTTGGGATTATATTCAGAGTTCTGGCCCATTTGCCGCCTGAGGTGCACAAATGGCATGGTCTCCATCAAGTGCAGCACCTTGTCCAGTTCTTCGGGAGCCTTGGAGATTATCTTCTTTTTGCTATCCGACAGATGGAAGTCGCGCACTTTTTCCGAACCGAGCACGACTGTTTTCTCTGCGATGCGGCTGGAGACGGATGAGCGCCAGCCCCAGGAATTGTACTTGGTACGGGTGCCGGTTTGAATAGCCGGTTCGCGCAGGTCCTCAAGGCACATCTCCTTGATGTTGGGGCCTTTCAGACGACGCTGCAAATCCCGAGCGAATCGGGCATAGAGTTCCGGGTTGTACAGCGAATCGGACATGGCATTTTACTCCTTGGGCAGTATCTCGTCCTCATCGAAGAAGAACGCAATCTCGCTCTTCGCCGTTGCAGGACTGTCTGAGCCGTGAACGACGTTCTTCTCGATGGAAGTGGCGTGTTCGCGACGGATAGTGTTGTACTTGGCTTTGGCCGGATCCGTTGCTCCCATCAGTTCCCGCCAGTGTTCGATAGAACCGTGGCCGCCGATAACCATCACGACGATGGGACCTGAAGTCATGAATTCGACCAGCGGTTTATAGAACGGTTTCCCTTCATGGACGGCGTAGAATTTCTCGGCCTGCTGCCGGCTGAGACGAAGCGTCTTCAGGCCACGGATTATCAGCCCTGCTCTTTCAATTCGGCTCAGCACCGTTCCGACCAGTTTGCGGCGAACGCCGTCGGGCTTGACTATTCCCAGTGTATTGGCCATGAGAGTCTCCTACTTCACCATATCCAGAATTCGTGATTTGACCGCCTCGGGCGGGATTGCCGCGATATTTACTTTGTACGCATCTACCACGCGGAAGAGCTGATGGAAATTGCGACGCTGCAAATCTTCCTCGTCTACCGACGGCGCCAGCATGTACGGATTGAAGAACGGCTGCGTCTTGTACGGCGTCATTCCGGCTCCTGACGGCAGGCGGTACTTGCCCTGGGTGACCATATCCAGAGCCTCCTCATCGCTGAGCTTACTTACCGCCGGGGCGTTTGGTTCATAAGCCAAAATCACCACCGTCTTAAGGCGCGAGCGCTTGACGTAACGGTCCGGCCCCGCGACCCAGGCCGGGTCAACCATCGCCCGCGAATCCTTCGAACCCCAGTAGCAGTATGGTTCGCCCAAATCGAGCGGACACTCATCGGTCAGTTCCTTCATGTTGGTCCAGTCGGACCGCTGGGTAACGACGTTCTCGCATTTGGACCGGTCAAAGATGCGCGCATAGCGCGGGAATTTCTGTGCGATGGAAGTTTTGAAATAGAATTTCCGCTCCGGAGAATCGGCCACCACTTCTTTGCCGCGATACCTCGCGAACACCCAATCATTGCTGAGGAACTTTGCTTTGTCGTCTTCCAGAAGGCGGAAGAACGTCGTGCCGCGCTCCATGCCTCGCGGCCCGATAATAGCCAGGCCGTGGCCGTTGTAATCCATGCAGGCCGCGCGGATACCGTGGACGTCCAAAAGACGTTCACTGGCATGCGCCACCATACCCAGCGCCCAGGCGCGAACCTGACCGTAGTATGTGGAATTGAACAGGATCGCAGTCTTCATTTCGGGATTGTAATAGGCGTACGGCGTACGGCCGGGGACACCGTCAACGGCATAGATAATGCCGTGCGGCTCCAGGTCGGATTCCAGTTGCGCCGGGTACCAGTTCTCCACCCATAAGTCGTAAAGGTGCGGCACGTTTGTGCGCAGTTGGATAATGATACCGTTGATGTTGGCGTTCCATTCGAAGTAACGGTCGTACGGCAGAGCCGCCTCAGCCTCCTGCACCAGGGCATCGCGCTCCTCAACCGTGACTTTCAGGTTGGCCTCGACCATGCCGCGCGGTTCGGTCATGAAGTTCTGCAGAGCGACCCGGCGATATTTCGGCGATTCCGTCAGGCGTGACATCGCCTGAATAATTCGCTCGGTGCCCTCTTCAATCTGATCCATCGAAGTGGAGTAGGACAAGCGAATATTGGCGTCAGAGCCGAACGCGCTGCCCGGTACCACCGCCACCGCCGCCGCCCTGAGCAGGTAATAGGCCAGCCCGTAGGAGTTGCGAATCTTCATTCCACCGTGCTCGGTGTTGTAGTATGCCTGGGTATTGGGGAACAGGTAGAAAGCTCCCTGAGGCTCATGACAGGAAATATCCGGGATGCGATTCACTTTTGACAGCATGACATTACGCCGCGTCTGGAACTCGGCCACCATGCGGTTGATCTCGGACTGGTTTCCCGAAAGCGCTTCCGCCGCTGCCTTCTGCGCGATGGAGTTGGCGTTGGAGGTCGTGTGCGACTGGACGATATTCATTGCAGCGATAATATCGCGCGGCCCGGCCGCGTAGCCGATACGCCAGCCCGTCATCGAGTAAGCCTTGGAAACACCGTTTACGATAATCGTTCTTTCTCTGATCTTATCGCTGAGCGAGGCTACCGAGCAGAACTTGTAGTCGCCATAGATAACTTTTTCGTAAATCTCGTCGGCAATAATCATCAGGCCTTCCTCGACCGCGATCTCACAGATTTCCTGCAACTGCTCGCGCGAATAGGCGGAGCCGGTCGGGTTGGACGGATTGTTTATGATCAACGCCTTGGTGTTGAAATTGATATTGGCTCTGAGCTCGTCCGGCGTCAGAAGGAACCCGTTTTCTTCCCGGGTGGGAACGATAACCGGTTTGCCCTTGACCATCATCACCTGCTGCGGATACGATACCCAGTAAGGAGCCGGAATGATCACTTCCTCATCCCGGTTGAGAATCGACACGAAAATATTGTAAAGACACTGTTTGCCGCCGGTCGAGACTATGATCTGGTTGGCCTTATAGTCCAGGTCGTGGTCAGTCTTGAAGCGGGCCCGGATAGCTTCCTTCAACTCCGGGATACCATCGGTGGCAGTGTATCCTGTGAAATTGTCGTCGAGAGCCTTCTTGGCTGCATCTTTAATGTTTTCCGGGGTAGGAAAGTCCGGTTCACCGACGGAGAAATCGATCACATCGATGCCCTGCGCCTTCATCACCTTGGCTTTGGCGTTGATGCGCAGGGTAGGAGATAGCTCGAGGCGTCCTATCCTGTTGGATATCATCGCTTATTCCTTGTCCGGTCCACTCGCGGACGGCTTTACCTCGGCCTGGCTGTCGCCACCCTGCTTTTCAGACAATTGGCGGATCCAATGTTCAAGGTCAAAACCTGACAGGGATTTCACCACCTCAGGAAGTTGTGCCATCATCGATGCCATTTCGCCGGTGATTTTGGAGGTCCCCATCTTGCCATCGTTGGATATCATGACGATCTTATCAATCTTCGAGATCGGAGCAGCCATCTCGCGCGCCAGGTCAGGCATTTTTTCAAACATCATTTGCAGCAGTGCCGGCTGTGAATAGCTGTTCCAGGCCTGGCCTTTCTGGCGCAGCGCCTCGGCTTCAGCCTGCCCCACCTTTGCAACCAGTTCGGCCTCGGTTACGCCCTGAATACGCTTGGCCTCGGCCATACCTTTAGCTTCCGCCTCAAGGCGATACTGCTCGGCCTCGGCCGGTTTGCGCACCTTCGACTGCAATTCCTGCTCGACGCGATCGATCTCTTTCTTCTCAAGAGCGATGTCTGAATCTTTCTCAATCAGCTTAACTTTCGCCTCTTCCGCCTTAAGACTCTGATTCAGTTTGTGGCGTTCCAGTTCGTAAGAGAAGTCGGCATCGGCTTTCTTACGGTTCAACTCAGTCTGAAGGCCGGCTTTCTTTAGTTCGAAATCCTGGTTGGCCTCGGCCACTTCCGTCTCGGCTATGATCTTGGCGACATCTCCCTCTTTCTTGGCCCCGGCCGATTTGATAATGGCATCACGGGCTGCCTCGGCCTCGGCGACTTCGGCGTCGCGACGAGCTTCGACAATGCGCGGTTTTCCGAGAGCTTCGAGATATCCCGACGGATCGGTAATTTCTTTGAGGTTAAACGACTGTAGCTTGAGTCCCATG
>JAUXCD010000078.1 GCA_030619085.1 Candidatus Zixiibacteriota bacterium | reverse complement strand
GAATTGACCCGCTCCCACGAGACTCCATCGCTGCCGGCTTCCGTCCATCTGAGACGCGACAGCAGGGAATCGTCGACATCATAAAGTTCCACCGCACCACCGGAATTCGACAGTGAGAAAACCGCCTCATGCGGCTGCGGGTATCCGTTTTCGCTGTCATCATCCCCCCATATGCCGGAATCGTCACCCCATACGGACTCGAAACTCGGCTCATTGTCCGGTGAAAACAGCTTGCGGCAAATCACATAGTAACCGCTATCAGTTATAATGTCAGTCGGTGGCAGGTCGATACGCCGGTCAGCCACCAGCAGGTAGAGCCCATCGACCGGCAGCGCGTCCGTTGAATCGTTGAAAAGTTCAATCCACTCCAGCGAAGTAGCCGACGATGGTTCGTTGGCCAGCACTTCGTTCACGACCACCGCGGCCTTAGATGCACCGGGCATCGCCATGGAGACAGCCATGTTCAGAAGTAAAAGCAAGGCTTCCGCCTTCATAAGGTGGCCTCCAGTTCCACCGATACCACTGTCAGGTGTTGGTTTTTTGAGTCACGGTTATAGGAATGACTCAGCTTCACGACAGCCCGCAACCGCTCATAGAGCGGCAGTTCGTCGCTGATGAAACCATAGAGGTAATCGATCCGGCCGGCGCCGACATTGTAGCGGCCGATATTGGCCCAGAGTACGCCGTCTCCAAATTGTCCGGACAGACGCGCCGTCGCAAATAGCGACACCATATCAGCCGTATCGGTCCGGTGGACGTAGCCGACAAAGCTGCGAACAGACAGACTACGAGAACCGTAGGTTACCTGGAATCGCGGGCGTTGTATCGTGTCATCGCTCGCGCCGGCGATGGTGCGGCGCCTTTTGTGTTTGCCCAGAAAATCCAGGCGAAAAGTCCATTGTCGACCGACCATCCGGGTCAATCCCCAGAGCATTTCCATATTCAGACTATCATCGTTGATGGCACATACCAGAAGTGAGTTCTCCATCTCCCACCGTTCAGAGAGAGTCACTATTGATTTGACCAGGCCGCCTTTTTGTCCCCGGCGGCGGTTCGACATATCAAAATCCACCTCGGTCAAAGTTGATGACCGGTAGAGTTCGCCCGCCTTGCTTCCCGAGGAGACATCAAGAAAGTCATTGCCATAAATCCAGAATGCGTAGCGCCAGTGAGTGCGCGATGACCGATACCAGCCCTCGTCAACAAATGCAAATGACGAACCAATACCCGCCTGAACAACCGCCTCGGCAGCATTGTAACCGGATGGATACTCCAGCGACACATTTCCGCCCAACTTGATGTCATCGGCGAGCGCGCCGGTGTGTCTGTCTCGAAGGCGGTTCAGTCCCACGATGATTCCCGGCGATATTCTGCCCTTTCTGACGGTGAACATACCGCCCATCGATGTTTGGGAATGGTCAGTATCGCGATTGTGCGACACCAACCCCTGCATTAGAACATTTTCTCTCTGACCGGAGAAAAAGAACCCGTTGTAGCCGCCGTAGTCCGGATACAGAAACGACTCGATGTCCAAATGATCAGAAAAACTGAACAGTTTCCCGCGATATCCAAATACAGTCCCCAGCCCCAGTCGCCGGGAGAAATTGCCCAGGACCATTTCGCGTACGAAAGAGGCATTCCCGTGATACATCACTGACCGATAAACCAGTCGTTCCCGACGGGAGTACTCCCGTTGCAGGGCGAAATCGGCGCACCAGTGTTGGTTTAATTCGACGCGGCCGTTAGTCCGGTAGCGGGAGAGGTTGTCGGCATCAAGGTACTGATAGTATTTGTGGCGTAAGTAACCGGAAAATGGTCTTCGCGATTCGGATGGGAACGAAAACGGAGCGAATTGCTCTAATTCCAGACGGGAATACCGGTCGACACCGGTCCCGGCAATATATACAAGATTAGGGATACCGTCGAGTTCATGCAGTCTCGACGAATCGACACCGTGCAGGTAAATCTCCTGCAAGGTGACAAACAGGGCAATGTCAATCTCACCCAGATTCAGTGCTTCGAGAAGCTCATCTTCCGATGGAAATACGCTGGTTGAAAGTTCTTGAGATGACGATATGGATGTGAGCCCCCAGAAAAGCAAACACCAGAGGTAGCGTTTCTTCAATAATTATCTCAAGTTGTACTTCTTGAGCTTACGATACAAAGTTCGTTCGCCTATGCCAAGCTGTTTTGCTGCCTCTTTGCGATTTCCTTCGGTTTGCTCTAAAACCCTCTCAATTAGTCTCTTTTCCATCACTTCGATGCTGCCGCCGTCGACAGAGACCTCGCTACTATCGGAATATTCTTCGAACGTGCTCTCACCGGGAAGGTGAGCGGTGATCAGATCGCGAAGAATACGGATTTCGTTGCCCAGCGATAGAATCGCCCGGTAGATCAATTCCTGTCCGGCTTCCTCCACTGTCCGCCCCGTGGCGACCGGAAGATGCGTGGCCGTGGCGTTCTGCTCCTCCATAAATCTCTCGACGTCCTCTATCTCGATCAGTCCCTGTGGTTTTAGTACCATCATGCGATCGGCAAAATTCCTGAGTTGGCGGATATTGCCGGGCCAATCGTATTTCATAAGCAGGTTGAGGGCAGAGTCGCTGTAGTCGAGCTTCGGTTGCTTGGCCCAGAAGTGTCGAAGCAGCGGTTGGATATCACCCTTGCGATCCATCAATGGCGGCAGCACAATCTTGACCACGCCGATCCGGAAATAGAGGTCTTCGCGAAACTCGCGCTCGGCGATTGCTTCGCCAAGGTCACGGTTGGTCGCCGAGACCACGCGCACGTCGGTCTTTTTGGCTTCCGATGAACCGACCGGGTAGTACGTCCCGTCCTCGAGCACCCGCAGCAGTTTTACCTGCATGTCGGGTTTGGTCTCGCCGATCTCGTCAAGAAAAATCGTCCCGCCGTCGGCCTTGTGAAACAAACCGTCGCGTCGGGCCACCGAGCCGGTGAAGGCACCCTTCTCATGTCCGAACAGTTCCGACTCCAGTATCCCTTCGGAGATAGCACCACAGTTGACCGCCACGAACGGGTGCTCGTGACGATCCGAAAACCGATGTATGGCCAGCGCCACCAATTCCTTGCCGGAACCCGAGGCTCCGACAATCATCACCGCTATGTTGGTCGGCGCAATGCGGGAGATTGTTTCTGCGATGGCCTTCATTCTGGCCGAACGTCCCACCATCCCGTACTGGTTCAGCAGTTCCTTCGTGTGGAGAATGTGCTCAACTTTCTTGCTGATGCCCATGTGTCCGAGACTGACCGGAATGACGCCGTCGAGAAAGTCCTGTTCCGGTTCCACCGTCAGGTCATCCGAGACCAGTTTCCATATCTCCGTCAGGCCATTGAAGCGGCGCAAACGGGTAGCAACCGGTCGCTTGAAATCAGTGTGGGATTCGTCGACCAGCATCAGGTCAATATCACTCTCCTTGGCGATCTGATACAGATGAGATATCTCGGTGACCACCTGTCCGATGGCCGACCAGTCGATGCCGGTGTGCGCTTCCAGGTCGGGGCCGACCAGTACGATCACTCTCTTAACCATGGGTATGTTCTCTGAGTCTTCTGATTCTATCTGCGCCGCTTACGTTGCCTGTGCGTATTCTTCTTATCTTTTGCCTTTTTTGTCTTCTTGGCAGGCTTGAGCACTGGCAGAAGGTTGATCTCGTTGTTGACCTTGTCTACCGCCAGAATAATCACCCGCACCTTGTCGCCCAGACGGAAGATGCGACCGGAGCGCCTTCCCACCAGGCGATAATGCTTCTCATCGAAATTATAATAGTCGTCATCGATACCCGATATCCGTATCAAGCCTTCGGCGCCGAGATTGTCCAACCGGACAAAGAAACCAAATCCGGTGACGCCCGAGATCACGCCGGAGAACTCATCACCCACGTGCCGGGCCATGAACGCCACCTGTTTGACCTTGACCGCCTGACGCTCCGCCGTCTCAGCAATCTTCTCTGTTTCCGAACAGTGCGTGCTGACATGGTCGATAATGCCTCTGATATTTTTGGCCAGATTCACCGGATAGTGCCCGTTTACCAGCAATCTTAACAACCGGTGCACCAGCATATCCGGGTAACGTCGAATCGGCGATGTGAAGTGAGTGTAGTGCGAGAAGGCCAGGCCGAAATGTCCGATATTCTGTCTCTGGTAAACAGCTTTTTTCATGGAACGCAGCATCAACTCATTTATGAACTCCGACTCGGTGTCGTCTTTAATCTTGTCCAGAAAGCGCGCAAACTGAATCGGCTTCATTTGCGGCGATACCGGGAACTTGTAACCCAGGCGAGCCATCAGTTGCGAGAAAGCTTCCAGCTTCTCTGTGTCGGGCCGGTCGTGAACGCGGTAGATAAACGGCTGTCCCTGGCGGAAGACCTCCAGCGCCACCGCCCGGTTGGCCGCCAGCATGAATTCCTCGACCAAACGATGCGACTCCAGCCGTATCCGGTGGCCCAGCTCCAGCACCTCCCCTTGCTTATTGAGAATAATCTTGGCTTCAGGGAGATCGAAATCCAATGAGCCTTCGGCAGACCGCCGCGCCACCAGCAACCTGGCCAGCTTGCGCGCCAAAATAAGGTTATCTCCAACCCGCTGAACCCGGGCCGGTACATCCTTACCGTCGAAAAAGTCCTGGACCTCTTCGTACGCCAACTTCGCCTTCGACTTGACGACGGTATCGGCCAGGCGCCATTTGACCATCTTGCCATGCTTGTCAAAGTCAATAAACACCGTATGAGCCAGACGACGGCGATTCACTTTCAGCGAACAGATATCGTTCGACAAAATCTCCGGGAGCATCGGCAGTACCATCCCCGGCAGGTACACGGAGTTGCCACGAACGAGAGCTTCCCTATCCAGCTCAGACCCTTCCTTCACGAAAAACGAGACATCGGCAATATGTACGCCTAACTCGTAGCCGGACGACGTTTTTTTCACGGATACTGCGTCATCGTGGTCCTTGGCGTCAGCCGGATCAATCGTGTACAAGCACTCGTCGGTCAAATCCAGCCGGTCTTCGATCTCGTGCGGCTCAGGCATAACAGCCACCTGCTCGGCTTCGTCAAGAACCTCAGCGGGAAACCGCTCGGGCAGGCTGTAACTTTTAATGATAGTCAGCATGTCCACGCCGGGCTGGCTGGGGAGACCCAGTATTTCGACTACTTTGCCTTCCGGATTGAGATTTGGATCATCCCAGGCAGTCAGGACAGCGACAACTTTTTCTCCGTCTTTAGCGCCGCCGGTGGCGCTGGCGGGGATGTAGATATCGCGGTGGATTCGGGGGTTGTCGGCTGAGACGGATGCGAAACTCCGCGCGATCTTAAAAACGCCCACAATATTACGTTTGGCCCGTTCCACGATCTTGATGATTGTTCCGGTTTTACGCGGACCGCTGAAACCTCCCATACGAACCATGACTTTATCGCCATCAAGCGCCGTACCCAGCGCCGCCGGGAGTATCATAATATCCTGGTCGCCGGTTGTGTTCTCTACAAAACCGGTGCCGCCCCGGGTGACCGTGACTTTGCCCACCAGGACATCCATCTCCGACACCAACCCGATCCGACCCCGTTTGAGCTTGACCAGTTCACCTGATGAGATCAGTTCTTTGACAACATTCCGAAACGGAGCGTAGTCTTTACTGGTGATACCGAGCGATAGAGCCAGCTCTTTCATCTTCATAGGATGAGCGGCTTTCTCCCGGATGAAATCGACTATTTTCTCTTTTGTCAGTGGCATACAGGCATGATAGGTTGGGTTATTTAGGAAGTCAAGCAAATTTGGCACATATGCGCCACTATGGCAGATGACCGCCTATGTATTAACGTATGCTATTGTTAAATATAGTATTACAAACTCCCGAACGATTCTGAACAATACCAAATGTGGCTTTTCAGGGCAAAGAAAAGGCCCGCCGAAGCGGGCCTGGAGAGAAATCATGCTTTTGTGAAGAATTCCAACGTTACCTACCAAATCCTCTTCTACCTTTTGCGTCTCTGTCTGGTTGTACATTCGAACCCAGCCGAAGTTCCTTCATTTTTTCAATTTGTTCGGATGTGAGAATACCCATCATTTCCTTGTGATGTAGATACTGTTTTTTCTTCATATCTGCACGCAGCCGCGCCGCATCGTCGATAGCCTTCATGACGTCAGCATCCGCCGCGTCATCGTCGTGCATGAGCATTCTGAGAGTAGCGGCAGCTTTTTTCAGTTCGGCCTCGCGGTCGATTTTTTCCATCTGAAAAGCGTGCTGCATCTTCTTGAACTGCTCCTGCTGTTTGTCAGTGAGTTCGAGCTTGTCGGCCCACTTCAGCAGGCCGCCGCCCATCCCCGGATGACCGCGCATTCCCGGCCCCATCCGGTTACCCATACCGTGGCCCGGGCCCATGTCGCAGTTCCACTGCGCCTTGTGACCAAATCCGCCTCCGCGGGCTCCATCACCGTCCCATCCGAATCCCCCTCCGCCGAAAGCCGCCGTGGCCAGCAGCATCAGGGCTACGGTCGCTGTTAAGAATGTCTTTCTCATGGTAGTATCCTTTCTTTTAGAGTGTTTTTTCTATCTATCTTTTCCGGGTCGGTCACCGTTCGGTCTCCAACCGGAATCACGGGGCATTCCCCTCTGTATGCCACCACGCTGGTGGAATCCCCGCAGTTTCTCCAGAAGCTGCAGTTCGAACCGCTCCTGGAAAATTATGGCCCGGCCCAGCTGTCGGGGCGTAAGCAACAGGCGGACCTTGTCCATAAACTTCGACATTGCCTCCTGTCTCTGCTCCTGTAGCTCGGTCACCTTCTCCACCAAATCCAGAATCTCTTTGTCCTCAGAGGACTCAGATTCCAGGCGGGCGGCCAGGCTGTCGAGCAAATCACGTCGCTGGAGATCATATTCGCGCTGCTGACGTCGCATTGACCGAAAAACGGTGATGAATTCTGTTTCCTGGTCTTCCTGGATATCGAGAAATTCCAAAAGCTTGAGAATTCGGAATTGTTCAAGGTGCTTCTGCTGTCCCCTCTTACCACGAGGCCCGAGATCGCCGAAAGGCGGACGTTGCTGTCCGAAGCTGTCGGAATCCATGTCCTGCTCAGCCTGCGCGAGCATCAGGTGCATATCACAATCCGGGGGCATCACCGGCCAATTCGGGTCGTTATCGTCCTGCGCTGCGGCTGCCGAGAAAGTCATCAGGATTGCGGCCAACAGCGCCGCAAGGCACCAGTGAAACTTCTTATTCATCAGAGTAAATCCTTAACATCAAAGTTATCTTCAAGATATTGCAGTTCTTCCTCGGAGATGTCGTCCAGCAGCAGATCGCTGGCCTGGTAGCCATAGTTGGACGTGAAATCACGGAAGACTTCTTCCAGGGTGGATTGATCGAGTTCCCCCGAAGCCACCTGGCTGCTGAGGTATTCGGCGCTATCAGCAACCAGCATCGGTGACATGATTTTCGAGGAATCGTTGCCACTCATCATAAGCGATATCAGTGAAACACTGACTATCAACACGACTGAGGCTGCGATAGCCACCGGCCGATATAGGTTAAGTTTCGTTATCCGGGGACGTTCTATAGCTTTTTCCACCTGCTCCTGGACCAAGTGCGCCTGGTACGTATCCGGATAGAAATCTTCGTCAGAGCCCATCGCGTCACCGAGCGTCATCATCTCATCTCGTATCCGGCGGCACTCATGGCAATGCGCCAGATGCTCCTCAACGGCCGGCTCAAGGTCTGTCGCAGGAAACCTGTGGAGTAACTCCTCTTGTACCTTAGAGCAATCCACTATCGCCATCCTTTCTCGCGGGCGAATTCACGCAGTTTCGTTACCGCCTCGCGATAGTTCGTCTTTACCGTACCTAATGCTCGTCCCGTGATGGACGCAATCTCATTAAAAGAATGCTCCTTGTAGAACCTGAGGTCAAAAACCAGCCGCTGCTGCTCTGGCAAAGTGCTCATAAAACCGAGAACGTGCCGCCTCAATTGTTCACGCTGCATCTGCACGTCCGGGCCGCTCGATTCGACCGTACTTCCGACCGTCTCGTCGGCGACATCACCGAGGGATACCGTCCGCTTAGCTTTTTTCAGGTAGTTCAGCGTCTTGTTGGCGGCAATCCGATGGAGCCACGTTGAGAATTGGGCGTCACCGCGATAACTGCTGAGGCTCTCCCAAGCGGCCAGGAAGGTCTCCTGGGCGAGATCCAGGGCGCTGTCTTTGTCCTGGGTCATACGATATGCAAATGCCACTACCTGATTCATTTTCAGCTTCACCAATTCCGAATACGCCTGGCGGTCACCGGATTTGGCCTTTCCTACAAGGTTCGTTATATGAGTGTTGTCATCACTTTTCATCAGTCGTCGTTTTACCTATCAGACAATGACCGCGGCTCAAAGATTAATGCAAAATCAAAAACCATAAAAAAAGCCGGACAATTTCCGGCTTTAGTCAATCTATTTGTTTGGAAGTTAATCCCTTTTGCTCTTTTCGAGCACCTGGACATAGGCTGTGAAATCCTCCAAAACCTTTCCGGTGCCGCGAGCCACGCAGGTCAGGGGGTCGTCGGCCACGTTGACCGGCAGATTCGTTTCCTGCCGCAGCCGCTTATCCAGTCCCCGCAACAGGGCACCGCCACCGGTGAGAATAATACCTCGCTCCAGAATATCCGAAGCCAGCTCCGGCGGTGTTCTTTCCAGTGCCTGACGGACCGCCTCGACAATAATGTCAATGGTCTCCGAGAGCGCTTCGCGCACCTGCACCGATGACAATTTGAGAGTCTTGGGAACGCCGGCCACCAGGTCCCGCCCGCGGATATCCCTCGACAACTCCTTCTCCAAAGGAAACGCCGAACCGATGGTGATCTTAATCTCTTCAGCCGTGAGTTCACCGATAGCCAGGTTGTAGTTCTTTTTAAGATACATGATGATAGCATCGCTCAATTCATCGCCGGCCACACGGATAGACGTAACGTCGACGATACCGTTGAGGGCGATCACGGCGATCTCGGAGGTGCCGCCGCCGATATCAATGACCATCGACCCTGTAGGCTGTTCCACCGGCAGGCCCACCCCGATTGCCGCCGCCATCGGTTCCTGCAGAAGATAAACCTCGCGGGCTCCGGCGTTCTCGGCCGAGTCACGCACGGCTCGCTTTTCCACCTCGGTGATACCCGACGGGACCGAGATAATCACCCGGGGTTTCATCAGGAACTTGTTGCGGACGACGCGGCGGATAAAGTCGGCGATCAGTTTTTCGGCGATATCGAAGTCAGCAATAACACCGTCTTTGAGAGGGCGAATGGCGGCGATGGTGCCGGGGGTGCGGCCCATCATTTCCTTGGCGGCCGAACCGATAGCCAGTACTTTGCCGCTTGATTTTTCGATAGCCACTACTGACGGTTCATTGAGGACGATACCCTGATTGCGAACATATACCAGAGTGTTGGCCGTACCCAAGTCGATTCCGATGTCGTTGGAGAGAAGGTTGAAAAATGCCAAGCTCAAATCCCTTTTATGTTTATGCCGCTACTCTGTCCTTGGTACCGGTACATATACTATCGAAAAAAAAGTGCTCTAAGTTTACCTTCTAAGGGCCAAAAGAGCAATAAAAAAGTGGCTTACGCCACTTTTTTATTGTCTGGTAACTATACCGATGTTCACCCTTTAGGAGTGATCGACCGCTACTCGAGCGCCTGCGCCTCAACTACGGCGATAGCCGCCATATCCACAATCTGGTTGACATCGAGCGTCGGGTGCAACACGTGAACCGGTTTGGAGAATCCCATCAGGATCGGTCCAATCGCTTCCAGTCCACCCAGCCGATGAGACAGTTTGTAGGCTATATTGCCCGAATTCAGGTCCGGGAAAATCAATACATTGGCTTCGTCTGTGAGCTGCGAGAACGGATATCTCTTTTTCATATATTCCGGCATCAGCGCCGTATCCGCCTGCATCTCCCCTTCCACCTCAAGGTCGGGTGCTTTTTCTTTGATTAACTTGGTAGCCAGGGCCACCTTATCCGATTCGGGAGAGTGGGCCGATCCAAAGTTGGAGAACGAAAGCATCGCCACCCGCGGCTTGATATTGAACGTCCGGACGACATCGGCCGCGCACAGAGCAATCTCAGCCAGCTCTTCGGCGGTCGGGTCGATATTCACCGACGTATCAGCAAACATGTAAACTTTGTCGCCTCGAATCATCGCAAACATTCCCGACACCCGGGTAATCCCTTCCGCCAGCGGGATTATCTCCAGCGCCGGACGAAGCGTGACCGGGTAGTCGGAGGTACCGCCGGACACGACGGCATCGCAGTCACCCTTCTCAAGCATCATCATGCTGAAGTAGGTGCGGTCGCGCATAGTCCAGTTTGCTTTATCCAGAGTCATTCCACGACGTTTCCGTCTTTCGTAATAAGTCTGAGCATAATCCGCCCGTTTTCCCGAGGTGGTCGGATCGATGATCTCAATGCCGCTCAAATCGATCTCAAACTCCTTGGCGGTTGCCTGTATATTCTCCGATTTGCCCAGCAGGATAGGCTTGGCAATGCCTTCCTTAGCCACAATATGGGCCGCCCGCAGGACCCGGTCGAAGTCGCCTTCCGGGAACACCAACGTCTTCGGGCCTCGCTTGGCCTTGTTGGTCAGCACCCGCATCAGAGAGCGACCGTGACCTATGCGGCTGGCCAGCTGTTCCTTGTATTCATCGATATCGACCTTGTTCTGGGCCACGCCGGTATCCATTGCCGCCTGGGCCACCGCAGAGGCTTCCCAGATCAGAATCCGGGGATCAAACGGT
>JAUXCD010000201.1 GCA_030619085.1 Candidatus Zixiibacteriota bacterium | reverse complement strand
GGCCTCGGTGGGACCGAGAAAAACGGCCGATCCGGTAGCGTGAGGATCGAAATAAAATGACCGGCCGGTCATTGGCGCTTTTTCTTCTTTGTGGAATCATAAACCAGAGATACCCCCAGGGCGATCACGGCCAACGGCCAGAAGTAATCCCAGGCGTCGCCTCGGAGCAATCCGAATTTATCCATCAGCATCAACGCCCCCAGCAGCAACAACAGTACACCCACAAACATCTGTTCACCTCCGCTTAGACTATCTGATTTCCTTCAATCTTGTTACTATGATTTCAGCAATCGCTTCCAGCATCTGCCGGTCCTCACCATTGAAGAACGACGGCTGGTTGGAGTCGATATCGATTTCCCCCAGACATTTGTCACTGTCCATCATTGGTACGACAATCTCCGACCGGGTGGATACCGAGCAGGCCAGGAATCGAGGGTCAGCCTGAACATTGTCGACGATGATAGTATTCTTCTGCGCGGCGGCGGCGCCGCAGACTCCCTGGTTGAGTTCAATCCTGGTGTGTTCGGTTTTCGGGCCAATGTACGGGCCAACCTCCAGTATGCCCTTGCGCAGCAAGTAGAACCCGGTCCAGTTGAAGTGTTCCGAGAAGCCGTCGATTAGCTCGGCCGCTGTCTGCAAAAGAGCGGTTTCATCGGTTTGTCCGGTCACGGCGATTCTGACATTGTCGATCAATTGAGCACGATTCGAGTCATTCATAAGTTGTCTCTGACTGCCTTGAGGTTTTCCATTGGTATTTCCGGAGGGATGGCGCATCCCGGTCCTATCATCAGCCTGTCCGGCGGTGCCATATCTTTCAATCTGGCCATCTGGTATTCTATCTCGCGCGGCGTCGAATGCAATAGCCAGCCATTCTCATCAACGCCACCCAGGGCTATGCCGCCGCGGAGAAATTCATCGGCCCGGTCCACCGGGGGATTGGTGGGATCGCTGGCGTCCCAGTTGTATATCCGGCTTTTGAAATCAAAGCCCGGGAGTTCGGCCAGGAAGCACTCGGACGAACAGATATGCAGAATATTCATGGCGTCATTGCCAGCCGCTTCGATAACGCGCAAATCATAGGGCAGAGAGAATTTCCGGTACTCTTCCCAGGTGATATATTTGTTTGATGCCCAGTCCAGGGTGGCGAAAAAGATGCCGTCCGCCCCGGCGTTTCGAAGTTCAGTTACGAAATCAATGAACGTCACGGTGATAGCTTCCAGCGCCGGCATGACTTTGTCCGGATGCTCCCGAAGGTGGTCGGCCAGTGATCCCCGGTCGGCCAGCATCCGCCCGGCGATAGCCAGCGGCGTGAAAACTGTCATCAGAATGGGTAGTTCCCGGTCGGACCTTTTGCGAATCATCGAAACTGCCTTGAGATGCTCCGACAACGCCGCCGAAGTGTACGAAAGCGGCTTTATCGAGGCCCAGTCATCCGGGGTACTGATTGGGAAATGGATTTTTCGATGCTTGGTGAATTCGTCGTGGGACCATTCATGCTCAAAACCCCAGCCTTCAATATGGTAATCGGCCCGTGGGTTTATCTTCATGAAGTCCCAGTCCAGCTCTTTCTGGAAGTGGAGCATCGCCTCAACCAGCCCTTCGGCATGATGCTCCATATGAAAGAAATGCCGCCAGAGAGAACCGGCGTACCGGTCGGGTTTTTCCCCGGCCAGGATCATCTGTATTCGTTCGCGATGAGAATAGCTGTCCATTGTCTGTTTCTGCGGACTGTTCTCAATCTGTGCCGGACAGTCCGACCGGTTTTTCAGGGTGCTGCAGAAGTCTGTATTCGAACGTCGGTGGCGCTTCTACGTCGCTTCAAAACATACCCTATGGGCTCGACCCAATATAAGCGGTCTTTGGCGGCAGGTCAATTGCCTGTTTAATTCGTGCGCAATATAACGACAGCTTATTCAGACGTGTAACCGTTTGCCGAAATTACTGTTAATACCGCCTTTGTGCTGTTTTCACTTTGTTTGGAGCAAATATGCCGGCCAGGATTCTTGTTATAGACGATGAAGACTCCATGTGCAGTTTCATGGAGATTATGCTGGGCAAAGAGGGATACTCCGTCGATACCGCCAACTCCGGCGAGGAGGGGCTGTCTTTTCTCAAGCAGAAAGACTATGACCTGGTCATTGCCGACCTCAATATGCCGAAGATGTCCGGGCTGGATGTTCTTCAGGAGGTCAAGACATTCAAGAGCAACCAGGACCTGATCGTCATGACCGCCTATGCCTCGGTCGACACGGCCATCGAGGCCATGAAGCGTGGTGCCGTGGATTATATCACCAAACCGTTCAAGGTCGACGAGATCAAACTGGTAATAGAAAAGAGCATCAGCCGCTCGATGCTTATCAAGGAGAATCACCATCTCAAGAAGCAACTCAAAGGTGACAACTCCTTTGACAATTTCATTGGTGCCTCCGAAACAGTCGCAAAACTGAAAGCCCTGTCCCGGCAGGTTGCCCTTTCCGATTCCACCGTGCTCATCCGAGGCGAATCCGGAACGGGAAAAGACCTCATCGCCAAGGCTATTCATCACCACTCGCACCGCTGTGGCGGTCCCTTTGTGACCATAAACTGTGGCGCCCTGCCAGAGAACCTGCTCGAATCGGAGTTGTTCGGCCACAAGAAAGGTTCGTTCACCGGCGCTATCAGGGACAAGGAGGGGCTGTTCAAAGTGGCCGACGGCGGCACGTTGTTTCTCGATGAGATCGGCAACACCACCATGGCTATCCAGGTCAAGCTGCTGCGGGTGCTGGAAGACAAGATAATTACGCCGGTTGGCGACACCAAGCCGATTGAAGTGGACGTCCGCCTGACAGCGGCCACCAATGCCGATCTTGACGCCGAGGTCAAGGCGGGCCGATTCCGCGAGGATCTGTTCTATCGTCTCAACGTGATTCCGATACAGATCCCCCCACTCAGGGACAGGAAAGACGATATAAAGCTGCTTGTCGAACATTTTCTTCGCCGCTACAGCGAGCGTGCCGGCTCCCGGGAAAAGTCCTTGTCTGCCGAGGCGCTGGATATGCTGGTGAACTATCGCTGGCCGGGTAATGTCCGGGAACTTGAAAATACCATCGAGAGAGCCGTTTTACTGAGCAAAGCCGAGGTCCTTCACCCCTCGGATTTCCCTGAAAAACTCTCCCAGCCAGACCAGATGTATGTGGTCAATGATGCTGAACCGGCCAATCCGACGTTGGAGTCAATCGAAAAGGCATATATCCATTTCGTAATGAGTCAAACGGACGGCAAGAAATCCAAAGCAGCCAAAATTCTTGGAATCGATACATCGACCCTGTATAGAAAAATAGACAGATATAACCTGAAAGAGTGCCTTTCTCGCAAGAATGACGAGAAAAAACCGGAGAGACAGAAATAGTGAACTTTTTGTGCATCGGGCTGGAACGGGATTTGCCCATTTAAAGTCCAATAGCTCGTATGAAACCGGCCAAGGAAAGAGGCAATTATGATTCGAAGAATATCGAGACCCAAAGGCTTTACGCTGATTGAGTTAATGATAGTTGTTGTCATAATCGGCATTTTGGCCGCTTTGGCGATACCCCGCTTTATGCAGTCAACCACCAAGACCAAGCAGTCGGAAGCAAAGCTGATCCTGAAACAGATCTATGTCAACCAGCGAACCTACCGGCAGCAGTCTATGATGAATTCCTACTACATCCCGGCGGGACCGGCGTCAGCAGCCACGCCGAATGCTTTTAACACCATCTGGATTGAAGTCATGCAAACCTGCAAGTACTCGTTCACCATCGTGGCAACCAACAACACCTTTACGGCCACCGCCACTGGGAACATCGACGACGACGCGACCGTGGATACCTGGACCATAGATCAAAACGGCATCCTGACCAATACTGTCGATGACGTTACCACGTAGGCCGCCCCTCACTATCAAAAGTTCGAAAAGCCCGCCTCTGGCGGGCTTTTTCGTGCCCTAACGGTTTGAACCCTCAATGTTTAACAAATCTCAATCATTGTTGCAAAATGCAATTTCTTTTGGCAATCTGCGGCGGTTTCGGACACCTTTGCATCCTGCATGCACGGAAAAAATGTCTGATCCATCCACTCCCCGACAGGTTTACGCAAGACATGACGCCGTTTACGGCTAATGGTAACTGTTCAAAAAAAGACGTCGCGTAAGGCACGCACCTTGCCGATAGAAACATCAGAAAATGAATCGAACGAACCGTAAACCTTTTCGAGACCGTAGGAGGCTCAGATGTTTTCGAAGTTTCACAATCGCCAGAGGGGTTTCACCCTTATCGAGTTGATGATCGTTGTCGTTATCATTGGTATTCTGGCTGCCCTCGCTATCCCGAGATTTATGCAGGCCACCACCAAGTCCAAACAGTCGGAAGCTAAGCAGCTTCTGAAGCAGGTCTATACCATGCAGCGTACCTATCGTCAGGCCCAGGGAACCTATGGTGACGCTGGTGCGGTCGCCGCCGCGGGTGGTAGCTTCCCGGTTATCGGTGTTGAAATCATGGCTAGCGCTGTTTACACCTATACCATGGCGGCTGCTCAGAACACCTTCCTCTGCACAGCCACCGCTAACCTCGACGATGACGCTACAATCGATACCTGGCAGATTGACCAGGACGGCAATCTGCAGGTGATGATCGACGATGTGACCACCTAAGCTAAGTTACTTGTCGTAAAGCGAAAGCGCCCCACCCCGGTGGGGCGCTTTTTTTTGTGGCCTGTTTTGGTCTAATTGTTGTTGATTTGAAAATGGGCGGCGATATTAATTATTGCATGAAACTCACCGTCACCCTGGCATGTCTATTATGCCTGTTCTGTGCGGCTTCGGTCGGCGCCGCTGACAGTTCCTCCAGCGAGATGGTCGGCCTCAGGCACCTGACCGAGTATCTCGG
>JAUXCD010000119.1 GCA_030619085.1 Candidatus Zixiibacteriota bacterium | reverse complement strand
TCCGGTGGCGTCAGGCGTCTCTGCCTGACGCTTCCAAGGCTGTCGGGCAGAGACACCCGACAGCACACAGTGTCACCGCGTTCACCCCGAAAAGTTGTCGGCGCACGGGGACGTACGCCGACCACAAAACAGAATAGGACATTTCTATTTTGCCTTGACACCTCGTCATTTCAGTCTTGACATCGGCTAACCACGGTGATAGTCTATAAGATTAGACACGAATATGCGGGAGTTTAATCTCTCCCCCTAAGATCACGGAGGAAATATGAAAAAGCTTCTAATGGCAGCACTCGGCCTGTTGCTGCTGGTCCAACCTGCGATGGCGGCCGGGATTTCGGCCGGCGTCGGGGCCTTCGGCGGCCTGGAGATGCCGATCATCCAGGATGACCAGGAACAGGGCACTGTGTTCGGTTTCAAAGGTCGGCTAAAAGCGTCGTTCATAACCCTTGAACCGAATATCATGTTCACAAAATATGGCGATCCGGATTTCGAAGATGTCATCGGTGATCCCGAGGGATCGAAACTAACCTCCTTTGGACTGGATGCCCTATTGGGTTCTTCAATTGGTGGCCCGGGAGTCTCCTCTTTCTTCTTTGCCGGAATCGGGATCTACAAAACCAAGAACGATCAATTACAGGTCGATGAGAGCGAGGTCGGTATCTCCGGCGGTATCGGCCTGGAGATCGGATTGGGACCGAAACTTGGTCTGGAGGCCCGCGGACGCATCGTGGTTATCGGCACCGAGGGGGGTGGGTCGAAGAAGGCGGCCATACTAACCGCAGGCGTTAACTACCATTTTGGATTGTAGGAAGGCACAACCATGAAAAAACTAACGCACAGATTCGGATTGATCGGCGCCACTCTGACCTCGCTGCTGATAGTCGGATGTTTCCTGAGCGGGACTTTTGTCGTGTCGATGTTATTCAAAGATTTTCCGGTAGCAGGATCCGATGATTTTTACTACTTTGATGTCGACGTCACCACCGAAGAAATCTGGACTGACCACAAGGATAACATCAAAGATATCGACAATGTGGGATTCGAGTTATGGGTGACCAATGCCTCCGGAGTAGCCAACGCATATAATTGCTACGTTGCCCCGATAACATCTCCGCTGAGCAGTCTATCATCCAAGAGCGAGGTAGTGGCAGGGGCTACCAAAGTACTGGATATACCACTGGCTGCAACCGGACAAACGTTTGTCGGTTACGCCGATTCGTTCTCGCATCTCACCAACCTTGAAACGCTGAAGGCATTGGCCGAAGGTGGTCAGTTCAAGTTCTTCGCAATGTCGGCTGCAACCCCGACCGACTTCACCGTCGATTCGATCCTGGTAGTCATCACCATTACCGCCGGCACCTGATCGATAGTTCAGACTGATTTTACCGAACCGGTTCGCATGGACTGCGGGCCGGTTTTTTTTGTGTGCGGCAGTGGCGTCGGGCGGGGTCGCCCGACACCTTCTTGTTTACAGGTAGGAGCCGTCAGGCAGAGACGCCTGACGGCACAAGGAAATGAGATTGGCCCGTCGCTGGCGGGCTCGCTCGCAATGACCGAAATGGGGACTTTTCCAACAAACCCGGAAGACTCAGCCACCACGAACAACTTCGAGGACAGAACTCAGCGCAACGATCAGGCAGGCAGTACCTCACCAGTAGCGGAAGTGTACTTCCCCTTCGGCATCGATTATGATGCGGACGTTGATCTCGCCCCCGTCGTTGAGATCGGTTAGTAAACGAAACTGTTTGAAGATCGGTTCAAGCTGGTCAAACGTCGTAAACTTATTGGATTGATTCGCGAACAGTTCTATTTCGAACCTGACACCCTGGCCGCGAGGGCAGTTCAAAACGCGACTTACTGTCATCGCCCGCATCTCCACATCCAGGTCATGAGCCTGAGGCAACCGCGCGAACCCAAGCTCGACGGCGCGTCGATGCGATATGACCATGACTGTATCGGGGGTAATGATGCGAATAATCGGATCTACTCCACGCATACCGACAGCGCTGTCATCCCAGATCGGGACTTCGTACCGACGACTCATGGCGTATAGTTCTCTCTTACTCACATCTCCCACATCGGCCTGAGCGGAGTCGAGCGACGAACTATCCTCGATAGGTTGTAGACGATGATAATGGCAGGCGGGGAGTTCAATCTCGACCAGCACCGCTACCGGGGCGGGTTGGCTTTGTGAGGTATCCAGACCCCACAACCGAAGCAGATGTAATTCGAGAAGTGTTGTCTCGGCCGGCGTAACGGTGACAATAGTATCGAATGAAAGGTCGTTGTGCTCGATTCTGACTGTATGAACACCGGAAGGGACCAGCGGCAGCGTCAGAGGGGCGGTCATCGTAATCCGGACACCATCAAGGAAAATCGTAACCCCGAAGATATCAGTAAGGATGGTTAGATCGCCCGGAACATTGTAGAAATTCATACCGCTGTCCGATTGGCGTTCTACCTTGAGAGAGGCAATCAGCCGTATCTTTTTGCGCAGGACCTGCCGCGGCGCAATTACGACCTTGACCGTATTGGGTTGATAGTACTCAGTGTACAAGGTGAGTTGATGCTCGCCGACCGACAGCGTGCAAAGCACGGGCGTTTGAAACAACTGCTCCTCGTTGCCGTCAATAATGAGGTGCGCGGAGGGTGGGTCGCTTTCCACAAAAAGGTAACCGACCTCGTCTTGAGCCCGACTGACGTCGCCCAGGAGCACCACGCAGGCGAGTAACGTTCCCATATACTTCCACAACTGCCACATACACTTAATGAAAGCGGATAACGGATGGATGCTTCAACAAAAAACTGCGCCGCAGAGATCGGGCTACGGTTCGTCTTTAGTCGGATCTGGATCCAACTGTTGCTGGGAGAGGACTTCGAGCATTTTGAAACCCAGTGTGGAGACAATAGCAAAAAGATGCTTCAGAATCCGGTCTGAATCTTCGGACCTTCCATCAAGAGCTAAAGCCGTACCAAGGCCGATCCAGGCCGGAAAGAATGAGCTGTCAGCCGTGGCAAGAACCTCGAACTGTTCGGCGGCGGCGCCGAACTGTTTGTCGGCGAGATACAGCATTGCCAACGCCTGGCGACACACTTGATAGTCGGGGCGGCGCGCCAGTGCTTCCTCAAACGACTCCGTCGCCTGAAGGGTCTTGCCCAGACGGTTCTGAACCGTCCCCAGTCGGTAGTACAACTCAGCCGGTCGGCCACCGGATGCGGCGGATAACTGGTAATAGAACTCGGCGCTGTCGTAACTTTGGCTGGCGGCGAAACAGTTGCCAAGACTGTACGGAATGATCGCGTTTCGCCGGTTGAGGGCCCGGGCGGTACGCAGTAACGGCAGGGCCAGACCGATCCGCCCCACCTTAGTATATTCCTGGCCGAGGTTGGTCAGGTACAATTCGTTAGTGGAATCGAGAGCAACAGCTTTCTCGAAATACGAAATTGCGTCACCGCTGTTGCCCGTATTGGAAAACACGGCGCCAAGGTTGTTACACACTTGCGCATCGATAGGATTCATTTTGAAGGCTCGCTCAAGAAAGACCCTGGCTTGCTTCTGGTCGTCGAGTTGAGAGTAGATGCGCCCGATATTTCTGACGGCAATGAGATTGTCAGCATCCAGTCGAAGGGCATTTTGATATTCGGCCAGCGCCCCGTTGTCATCTCCTTTGGCCGACAGGTCGGAACCGGCTTTAAGGTAGGTTTCCAGCGAATCCACCGCGAGGGCGGGGCAGGAGATCAGCAGCACCGCTAAGACCGCGGCTAATCCGATACGAAGTTTTTCCATCCGGTGTCTCATCATCTGTTGACCTTATACCCGGTGGTTGTTCCTGGGATTAAAGATTGTGCGACTCACCTCGGAATTATGAGTGATCTGCATAATAACAGACGGCCCGCTCTCGCGAGCCGTCAGCCCTTAAGCGCCAAGACGCTTAAAAGAGGTACCTGCCGCTCTATCCCTGAAGCGGCTTAGGCTTTGCCGCCTCCTTTCGGAGAATGGTGGTTCACCATCGCAAAAGACAGATACTCAAGCTCCATCACCATATTCTCGTTGCGCACATGGACGCCAGACGGCACCTTCAGATTGATTGGGGCGAAATTGAGGATCGCCTTCACCTCCGCCTTGACAATGTCGTCCACGATATACTGTGCTACCGTCGCCGGTACCGCAACAATAACCATTTCTATGCGGTCGTCCTGTAGTTCAGTTCGCAGGTTCTTGATATCCGAAACGATTATGCCCTTATGGTTCGATCCGATTTTCCGCTGATCATTATCGAAGAGCTTAACAATGTGGAAGCCCTGCTTGATGAACTCCTTGTAGCTGACCATTGCCGAACCGATATTACCTACTCCGACCAAAGCGACCCGCCAGATCCGGTCGATGCCGAGAATCCTGGACACCTTAGCCTTGAGTTCGGCCACCGGATAACCCAGTCCACGGGTACCGAAAGAGCCGAAGAACGAAAGGTCTTTGCGCACTTGGGCCGGCGTAAGTTTTTCTCGTTTAGCCAGTTCTTTGGACGAAACGGTCTCGAAGTTCTCTTTCTCCAAAAGAGACAAGGTACGAAAATACCGAGAAAGCCGGTGAATCGTCGATTCCGAAATCCTCTTTCTGGCTGTGTCCCCCGAAGGGATATCCATCGAATCTCCTAAGTCAATCACCAATCCAATTCAATACTCATGTGAAATGCTTCACAATTAGCAATAATACATGTACCCCTATCATCTGTCAAGGCAATAATTTTCGGGCTTTCTCTCGCATTCTCTAATCGTGAGACACGTAACAACTTACGGCAGCCAGTCGGCAGATATATTATCAGAACTGCTGGCATCTGCCCGGTTCAGCCCTCAGCAGGTTGATAAGAAACTCGGAACAAGAGACAGAAAAGCAGTCTCCTGAGGTTACAAGTCATTCCCGCGCAGGCGGAAATCTATCCGAATCAACGACTTACTGGATGCCCGCCTTCGCGGACATCCTTCTTCTCTATTATCGTCATACTGGCAAAAGCCAGCATGCATGACGTTTCGGCAGGATCGCAGGAATCCTGCCCTACGAAGACTGATATCCCAGCCACCGGGTGGCACGGTCAAACTTGTTTGACCGTGGACAGAAGACCAACCCGTCCCAAACAAGTTTGAGACGGCCACCCTTCGTGCTCCACGTGGATACTGGGACAGCCTCAGGAAAGGCTGCCGGTCAACCAGAGATTGCCACGGTCGCCCTTAAGAGCCACTTGTGGCCGGGCGACCTCGCAATGACGATTGCAGCGTTTTTCAACAGCGTGCCAGGGCCATCAGTGGTGGCCAGAGACGATGCCGCTTGACTACCAGGGACATGGACGCCATATTGCGTCCATTCGCGAGGTGATAGCATGCAGAGTCAAGAATACCGATCACATAGCATTGACGTACCCCGGCGCATGACCAGCGCACGAGTTGTGGTGCTGTTGGTGGTATCTTTGATTGGGTTGATGTTAACCACCTTGCCCGGCTGCACTGATTGGGAGAAGTTTAACCCGACCGGCACTCTGCATCATCACACACCACGAGCGACGGGCATGTGGCTGACCGACAAAAGCACCATAACAGGCACCTGGGGTAGCCCGGTTGATTCGATTGTAGCCTACCCCAACCCTTCCGTTCCACCGATCAACATCACTTTTGAGGTACCTCCCAATCCGGGGCGGGTAACGCTCTGGCTTGTTCGCGCCTTTGGTCCCGGTGAGTCCGCATCGGACCTGGTTGTATGGGGCGGTGCTGATGTCCTTTCATCAGACGGCGCTCCCGTGAAGGTGCTCGTGGACGATGACCGGGAGGCCGGGCACTACGTCATCAGGTGGGGCGGCGATACTTCTGAGGGCACTGCAGCTCCCAACGGTTTCTATCGCATCTGGCTGGCGGTGGGAGAGAAGATTACTTTTACTGATATTTTCGTCGGTGACAACCTCCATGAGTATCCGCGATGAGGACGGTTCCGCAGAACATTCCAGCCGCTGATCGAGGTTGGTCCAACCAGACTATTGATGGAGGTTCGCATGATCGCTAAGCTGAAGAGACGCCCGGTCACCGTTATCTGGCTGGTGTTGCTGGTCTTGTTCATCGCCGACAAACCAGCAGCCGAGGCCGCTCCCCACGCCGGCATGGTTGGTCTAACGGCATCATGGCAAAGTGGACAGACCGATATCGGGTTTCCCGTTTGGGCCTCAAAGAAACTGGTGGTGACCCCGTCGCTGAGTGTTGTACATGTGAGCAATTTCGCCACCGATGTCGGTTTTGTGCTGGCGGTGCGGGTCAATCATAGCGGCGACAAAGCTGTTCCTTATTACGGCGTTCGCGCCGGCGCTTTGCATCGATCTCCCCATGAGGGGAAAGCCCTGACCGATTATCTCGTTGGCGGCATGTTTGGCGGCGAATGTTTTTTGCAGGATCACTTCAGCGTCGGCGTCGAGGCTCAGGTGAATGTTGTGTTCTCCGATGAGCATTCTTACCTGTTCGGCAATCCCAACGGAACCAACATCAACACCGCTGCGGCTGTGATGGCTACTTTCTATTTCTGAGTGTCGTCGCTGGATCCGCCCTTAAAAGAGTTGACCGGAGGCGGTCTGTTTGCGTAGAATAGAGAACGAGAGTTGAAATGAACAGCCTTAAGATCATATTTCTGATGCTCGCCCTGATGGTGGTATTCATGGGGGTGGGGTATCTGGTGGGCGGCCGGGCTGGGATGATTCTGGCGTTTATGTTGGCCTGCGTCATGAACTTCGTCACCTACTGGTTTTCAGACAAGATGGTGCTGAGGATGTACCGAGCGCGGGAGATCACCGAAGCCGACCACCCGCGTTTCTACCGCGTGGTAAAACGGGTCACAACGCAGGCGATGATACCGATGCCGAAGGTGTACATTGTTCCGTCCAAGGCGCCCAATGCTTTTGCTACCGGTCGCAATTTCGAACATGCCGCCGTAGCGGTCACTGAAGGACTTCTCGGCTTACTCAACGAGGATGAGTTGGAGGGTGTGATCGGGCATGAGATCGCGCACATAATGAACAAGGACATGCTTATAGGGACTATCGCCGCCACCTTTGCCGGCGCTATCGGCATCCTTGCCTCCATAGCCCGATGGGGCGCTATCTTTGGTGGCTATGGCCGGAGCGATGGCAACCGGGGCGGTGGAATCGGCCTCTTGGTTGCAGCTATAGTTGCGCCGCTGGTGGCGATGGTTATTCAGATGGCCATCTCGCGCCAGCGCGAATACAAGGCGGACAGTCAGGGTGGGCGGATCACCGGCAAGCCGGCGGCCCTGGCCTCGGCCCTGGGCAAACTGCACCGCGCGCCTATTCGTATGAATCTCGACCGACAACCGGCTACGGCCAATCTGATGATTATCAATCCGCTCTCCGGGAAGGGTATGTCATCCCTTTTTTCAACTCACCCGCCGGTGGAAAAACGAATCGAGAAACTCAAAGAACTGGCCAAGGAGTTGCCCTACCAACAGGGATATGCAGGGATCTGATCAAGGCGACATGGCTAAGCCCCGCCAAACGGATGTTCGGCGGAGGGTAAGAGTATGACCAGTTCGGTCCTGGTCGAGTTGCTGGCTATTCTGGTCTTGATAATGGCCAACGGCTTCTTTGCTCTGGCGGAGTTCTCGGTCATAGCCAGCCGCCTGAGCAAACTCAAACAAAAAGTCCAGCAGCGCAAGCGCGGTGCGGCTGCAGCAGAGAAGTTGCATCGCCAGCCGGAGAAGTTCCTGGCCACCATCCAGGTCGGCATTACCCTGTTCAGCACGCTGGCGGGAGTGATTGGTGGAGCGACGGTCGTCACACATTTACAGGGGCTCCTGAGTCGCTCATCCATAAGTTACCTGTCGCAAGCGGCGACACCGTTGTCGGTCGGGTTGGTGACGGTTGGTATTACGGTTACGGCAGTCATCTTCGGTGAACTGGTACCCAAGTATCTTGCCTTATCCTATCCGGAGCGATACGCCCGTTATTCGGCGCAACCCATGACGCTGTTCATCAAACTATCTTCCTTCTTCTCACATATTCTCAGCAGCACAGCCAGCCTGGTGGTGCGCTTGTTGGGAGTCAGGCCCGACCCCAGTCGCGCTATGGTCAGCGAGGAAGAGATCAATCTTATGATCTTCGAAGGGCGACAAAAG
>JAUXCD010000063.1 GCA_030619085.1 Candidatus Zixiibacteriota bacterium | reverse complement strand
TGATTTCTGATCTTCTGAAGACAGGCACTGAGGGTGTCGAGTCCCTGGAGATTGACGCGGCTGAGCATCAGGGCGTAGTAAAAGAAATGGGTATGGGCGTCGGTCAGGCCGGGGATGACGGTTCTGCCTTTGAGGTCAAGACGATGGTACGATTTGAAATCGTGGTCGTGATGAAGATTTTTGCCGACGGCGACAATGCGGTTTTTGTTCACGGCCATGGAGTCAACTACAAGGTCCGCGGCCTGGGTGTAAATGCGCGCGTTGTGAAGCAATATCTTACTTTTCAAACCGATTTCCTTTCACTCTGATATCCCCCTGACGTTGGGTCAATCCGGTGCGGTCCGTTTCTTCGAGAATGGGAATGGCAAACTTGCGCGTGAACCCGAAGCGATTCTTCAGATCGGCCACGTTGAGAAAATCTTTTTCTGCCAGGTGGTTTTTGATGAATACCAGAATCTCATCCCATACCTCGGGTAGAAAAACGAACTCGGAGCCGCACTTGTAACCCTCGCCGGCTTCCAGAACATATTTGATCGCCTCCCGAAAATTCTTGCCACCTTTGGCCAGATCCGTAAGGCGCGGTGGTGTATACGGTTCGCTCTTGAGCGCAGCCATGATTTGATCGTGAGCCTTTTTTAATTCGCCCTTCAAACTCATACCGCGGCCGACCAGATTGTACCGGTCCGCCATACGCACCATCTCACCGGTGGAAACCATATAGCTGACCAGGGCGGCCGTAAGCCCCTTGTTCAGCTTCGAAGCCCGAGCCAACTCATCGGCAGAGAGACCTTTCAGGTGCGGCTTGTCTTCGAGAAATCGCAGAATGCTGGCGTGAAACTGCTCTTTGGCCTGTTCCAATTCCTCGTTGAGGAAAACATACTTGTCATGACGACCGGCCGTCTTCTCTTTTGTCAACCGCTCGATTATCTTGAGAATGTCGTTTCGCGAGTGATCAGCATCCTTGAGAAAATCATCAACCGGAGCGATCACTCTTTTCTTCAATTCAGAGACGATCAGGTCCTCAAGGTTCCCGCTCATGCGCTCGTTCAAATATTCCATGGCCGCATAGGTCTTACGTCGGGGGAAGCGGTCCAGATGGTCCAAAACGCGCCCTCCACCCAGGGTGACCATGGGAGTCGGCAGCCGCATGATATAGTGATCGCCAATTAAAGTGAACGGCGGCTCATCCGGTTTGAAAAACACCACCCCTTTAGTCGATGGTGCGATGGTTTTCTGCTGAAACACCCTGATCTCACCCTCGACCTCGGTCGTGCCGGTGATAAGCAGAACACGGCGACGGTCGGCCAGGGTTACCGGAGAATTCGCCAGCAATTCCACCGACATCGCCAGCACGGGGTGGTCCCGGAAAAAGGACAGGTCAGTGCGGTCGGAGATACATCCGCCGCGTAGGAGATATTCTTTGTCCACGCCGGTCACCGACAGAGCCGTTCTCTGACCGGGAGTGGCGCGCTCGACCTCGCGGCTGTTCGATTGCAGTGACCGCACCTTGCCCCGATGATTGCCCGGCCAGACTGATATGGCCTGTCCGACCGACAGGCTGCCGCCGCGCAGCGTACCGGCCACCACTTTGCCGATACCCGGGCGAATGAAAGAACGATCGATATAAAGCCGTGCCTGATCGATATCACGACTCGATGCAATCTGGGCGGGAAGGTCTTTGAGGTAAGCAATCAGCGGTTCGAAACCGGCGCCGGTTGCGGCCGACACCGCGAAAATCGGCGCCTCGGCCAGAAATGAGCCTTTGACTTTTTCCTTCACATCCTCGGTGAGCAACTGCAGCCAGTCATCGTCGACGAGGTCGATTTTGTTGATAACAATAAGCCCCCGCGTGATACCCAACAGTCGGATTATCTGAAAATGTTCCTCGCTCTGTGGCATCCAGCCGTCATCGGCCGCCACCACCAGCATAACGACGTCGATTCCGCCCACCCCGGCAATCATATTTCGAACGAAACGTTCGTGCCCCGGCACATCGACAAAGCCTATCTCTTCACCGGACGATGACGACATGAAAGCGAAGCCGAGATCGATTGTCATGCCCCGTGATTTCTCTTCCGGAAGCCGGTCGGGGTCGGTGCCGGTCATTCGTTTTACAACGGCCGACTTGCCGTGATCGATATGTCCTGCGGTTCCAATGGTAAGCATGCGACTTAGCGAGACATCCTGGTGAGGACCTTTTTGATGGCACTCGTCAGAAGTGACAATTCTTCCACGCCGACAGCTTTGAGGTCCAAAATAAACCGGTCGCTCTCAACCCGGCCGATGACCGGTCGCTTCAGCTTGCGAAACTCCGAGAGCAGTCGGTTGGCTTTGTAATCGGTGGAAAAAATGATAGCCACTGATGGGATATCGGATTCCGGCAGAGCGCCACCGCCGATGAACGCCTTGGTAGCTTCGACCGAGATCCCGGCCGGTTCGCCGATTTCCTTGAGGATGCTCTTACCGCGCTGGTAGAGTTCGGACTCAGCTACACAGAGCAGACTCCACAGCTTGATATCGGTCCGATAGGTGCCGTTGAGATATATGGTGCAGAGTTTCTCCAGCATGGACAGCACCACTTTGTCCACCCGCACGGTGCGAAACAGCGGGTTTTTCTTAACTTTGGCGATCAGGTCCTTGCGTCCCACTATTATCCCGGCCTGCACGCCGCCGAGCATCTTGTCACCGGAAAATGAAGTCAAATCGACGCCCTGGCGGACTGATTGTTGGACGGTAGGCTCAGCGTAGCCCAGGATCTCTTTGGTCGACACAAACACACCGCTGCCCAAATCATTTATGACCGGCAACTCGTGTTTTTTACCCAACGCCACCAACTCTTTGAGCAGCGCTTCCTCAACGAATCCCCGCTGTACGAAATTACTCTGGTGAACCTTGAGAATCAGGCCGGTGCGATCATCAATGGCGGCCTCGTAGTCCGAGGCCGTCGTGATATTGGTGGTGCCCACTTCGCACAGCCGGGCACCAGCTTTTTTAAGAATACCGGGAATACGGAACCCACCGCCGATCTGCACCAGTTCGCCGCGTGATATAATCACGCCCCTGCGATTGGAAAGAGTGTTGAGGATCATAAACAACGACGCCGCACAGTTGTTGACGACCGTGGCGCTCTCCGAACCGGCCAGCAGAGCCAGGTATTTTTCGCAAGCCTCTCCCCGGCTGCCTCGAACGCCGCGATGCACGTCAAACTCGATATTACCGTAACCGACAACCGTCGTTTTGATGGCGTCGAACATGGCCTCGCTCAGCGGCGCCCGTCCGAGATTGGTATGGACGATCACACCGGTGGCATTGATGACGTTGGATATCTCAGAGACTTTCACGCGAGTGAGGTTGGTTTTTATCCGGTCGATCAAATGATTTACGGTGAGCGGGGTTTTGCTGCTTTTGAATTCGGCTTTAGCCCGGGCAACAGTCTCTTTGACCAGTTCGGCTGCCACCGGGCGCGGCACCGAGTTGATTGCGTCGGTGAGCTTGCGGCTCTGCAGGAGTTCCTCCACCGAGGGGAAATCGCGCAATTGTTTTATAGTTTCGACGGCCACAATGACGGGTCGTAAATGATTTTTGTCAGCACCCTCCCCACGTTCTCCAGGGACAGGGCCGAGCATTTATCCGGCGTATCCATTTCAGTATGCCAGAATGGATAGTCAAAATCAATAATATCGATTGTAGGTACGCCACCGGTATTGAGCGACAGGTGGTCATCGAGAATTTTATACCCAACGGAATCGTAGAAAGTCGTGATACCCAGGTCGGCGGCGGCCTTCCATACCATATCGTTGACCGGCCGGCAATACACCTGCGAGTACCCCTCGCGATAAATCTGCTGGTTCTTATCGCCAATCATGTCCACCACAATCCCGAACCGGTATTTTCCCCTGATACCACGGTTGGCGAACTCGCGTGAGCCGATCATGTAAAGCTCATGGTCGCCCGGCTTACCCCAATCCTCGCAATCGACTAAAACCAGATCAACACTGCACGGCGGCTGAACCTCGGCCATCAGGGTCGCCAGTTCGAGTAGAACCGCCACCCCGGAAGCACCGTCATTGGCACCGTCAATGGGCGTTTCCCTAAGTTTCGGGTTGACGGCATACTCCGCCCGGGGTCGGCTGTCATAGTGTGCCATCAGCACGATGCGACCGGCCTGTGGGTCAGTGCCTTCGACCGAGGCCACCACATTCACCAGAGGCAGGGTTTGATTGCTGTAGGGATCGACGAAATCGAAGGTCTGTGAATCCACCGGAATCTTCAGACTGTCAAGAAACTCATAGTAAAACTGCCGACATTGCCTGGCGGCCTCGCTGCCCGGCACACGCGGTCCGAACGCAACCTGCCTTTCCAGATGAGCAAAAGAGCGATTGCCGTTGAATGGCGGCACTTCTACCGTTGATCGGTTGCACGATAGAGGAATGCCGGTCAGTACAACGATTATGGACGATACCAGCAGTCTGTTCATTAAGACTTTAAATACACAGAAAGTCGCGATGATGTCAACCAAATTTATTAGAAGCGGATTTCAGACCAAATCTGGAGTTCCCGGATGTGATTGGTCTTACCGAGGCGGTTGTCCTTTGAATCCTGCCACCGTCCGGTGATACCGCCTTTGATCTGGGAACTGAACTGATACGAAATCTTCGGCGAAATGGTGACATCGGACTTATTGGTGTTGTCGACGAAGTCTTTCCCGACGAGGGATGTTTGTGAGATGTTCGAGTTCAACTTCACATCGAGATTGAACGATGCCGTGGAGCGAAACTTCAGCTTGCCGAAAATCGGTATGGAAATTCCCTGGGGCGAGGAAAATGAGTACTTGGTGGAAACTGCGATGGTCTTTTTGGTGGACTTCGTCTGTGACTGGAAATCGCCGGTGGCCTGGTTAAACTTCTCCGTCTCGTTCTCCAGCAGAGTGTACGAACCGGACATCGACAGCGACCGGAAGAGCTTTAGATTGACCGACAGGAGCGGACTGTGATTGGTGGTAATGGTCTTCTCATTGACGAAACCGAGGTCGAGATTGATCCTTTCTTTGGTCTGGCGGCTGAATCCTGTTCGCGGTGAGAAGATATCAATGAATCTGTTAACGATTCCCTTCAGCAGCGGCAGAGTTTTGAACTTCTGAATGCGAAGGTTCAACTCCGGCCAACCGGTGGACCGGTTCTCATAACGCGCTCCCCGCGAGATCAGGTCCCGTGAGATCGCCCGTCTAAAGCCGACGTCGGTTTTGAGTCCGCCCAGGAGAATAAATCCCGATTGCAGACTGTATGAAACGGTTTCGCTCGATGACGGACTCTGGTTCTGCGAAACGAGGCTGTCAATTTCCGGATCTGTGGTCAGACCGAAGCGGTATTGCCAGCTTGGCCGCTTAACTATACCGGGCACGCCGTTTTTGAACGACTCGTCATACTTATACTGAAAGGGAGTGATCCAGCCGGTCAGGAACCTCAAAACGGCCAGGGGCGGGTCGTAGAATGGACGCCCCTTTTCATCTTTTTTCTTTTTGGCGCCACCCCCCCTGACTTCGGTCCGGCCGCGGAATCTTCTATCGGTCGTCCCGCCGCGGCCGCCAAATAGCATCCGGTGATCGAAGGTACCATTTACGCCCCAGGACTGGTTAAGCCCTGATCTGTAAGCATCGTAAGTCTTGTCATAATCTTCGCCGTACCCGGCCTTGTAGCTGAAGACAGTTGTTATGAATCTCAGCAGCTTGGGATCGTAGCCGGCCGTAAAGCTCTGCGTGTATTTCATTTCACGCCCGAGTTTCGTGTTCTTGAGAGACAACCGAACCAGGTCAAGATCACTCATATCCCGGACAGTCCCGTAGCGGAAGCTGGTGGTCAGATTTTCAAATAATGAGTATCCGATATCCATATTCCCGGTGAAATTGCGGGTCAGGGTAGTCCGGCGATTATTGCTGACATCGTCAGTGATGGAAAGATTGCGGTTAAATGTTCCCTTGAGTGTCCAGGATGTCGGGTAGAGGAACAGTTTGGTCCCGGCCACGCGCTTGAAAATAGGAATTGGTTTCGTCCAGAAGAATAAGGGCACCGATGGCGCCGCCTTTATGCCGAGGTTGAATCCCGATTTGGCCTGGAATTTCTCACCGTAAGAATATGGAGTCTTGACGGACTGCGCACGCGAGAGTCCGTAGGAGAGCGACGTTTGCTGCAATCGATTGAGAAGGAATTTGGCGACCGGGTTGCCACCTTTGTAATTGAAGTTGATGCCGTTAATACCTATAGTCTGGGATTCGTTGACCGATTTCTCCTGATCCCGGATATCCTCCGGCAAGACAATGTCGGTGCCGTTTCGCAACAGGGGAACCCGAGTTCTCTTGCTAAAAGAGTAGTTAATGGGAATGCGCGCGCCCCAGGACCGGGGCAGTAATTTGTCGAATTGGAACGAAATTCCATAGTTGTAAGATGTCTCGGTCTGACCGCTGCCAAGGTTGTTGCTCGATCCACCTCGAGTAGCGTTGGAGATACCCCGGAAATAAGGATCCTTCGACTGCAAGCCGAAGTTGTAGCTGAACAGGTCGGCGATGGATCCGTTGGCGCTAATGCGCCCGGCCGTGCCGACATCGCGCCGCACGTCAGTGACACGTAGTTCATCGAGCCAGATCTCACCGCTTACGTCCGACAGTGGATTGTCCTTCGTAGTCGAATCGGTGTTAACGACCCCCACACCGAAGAAGCGAATTGAATTTAGATTGGCATTGCCGACAACGCGGTATTTCCCGCTGGAAACATCAACGTCCTGCAGCCTCGCTCCTTCTCTGAGGACCGAGTCCTTCACAGCGGTCAGGTCCTGGAAGTTTATATCGACATAGTTGCGTTCATCCCATTCTACGCCCGGGTAAATTTTGGCCCGATGCTCGTAATAGTTTCTGTCGTCCTGTCCGAGGCGGAAGAAGAATTCGACGCCGTCATCGGTACCGGTGAGCTCGTGCAGATTGACATACATCTTCATCTGGCGATAGCCGGAGTAGGCATCGACCGAGATGAGTTCCTTCGTCGCCATGACGGTATCGAGATACTGTAGTGAGTCGAACTGCAGCAGCAGGCCGCGCTGCGGTTCGGTTACGTTGTAGGTCGGATCCTTGTAGGCTTCCACGCCGGGAGGGGCCCGGAAAGTACCGTCCTCGGTACTGATAGTGGCGACCGTCAGCTTCGAACCCTGATTCGACAGCGGTGTGAATTGAACCGTATCCTGCCAGTTTGACTGAACGAAATACCAGGCGGCGATCTCCACAGTGGTCTCGCTGGTGTCATCAGTCAGGGAATCCGCCTCGAACCATACCCTCACATGGGTTATCTGTTCCCAATTCGGTTCGATAGTGCCCTCTGAGATCGTGTCAGTGGCGAGGGGGTCGCGAATCGGTATCCGGTAGGTCAACCAGTCTCCCTTGGCGGAACTGTCGACGGCATAAGGGTTGTCCTGCAGGTCCATCTCGTACGAGAAGTAGGCGTTGATGGTATTGAGACCGTTGTCCGAGAGAGCTTCCTCGTCGGGAACACCCAACACGGAGTTGTCACGCATGTTACCTTCGGTGCCGTTAAGCCACCGGTAACGTATAGATGGAATGCTCCAGAGGACGCTGTTATCATCGGCCAGCATAGCGCAGGAATCCGCGCCGAGCGGACACTTTCCTTCACCCAGGAAAAACCAGTTGTCGCCGCTGGGATCCGGATTCGTTTCCGAGTCATAGCCCGATTCATCTTCGTTGGCCAGACCGTCCAACCCGACATCTTCGCTTTCATCGACCGCGCCGTTTTTCACGCCGGCCGAGGCGAAGCCGTCTTCAGAGAAAGCCTCGTCGAGATGCTCGGGATAAAACTCCAGGTCTTCGTTGATCTGTCCAAAATCAAAATGCAGTTTACCACGGGCGTTCTTGTCGATTTTGGCCCGGAGTTCAAACAACTGGACACGCTTGGCGTCGACACGAGAATGGAAATATCGCATGATACCGGCCCAGGAAGGCACCCTGGTAGTATCGGTCACGGTCGAACTGTCAACCTCCGAGGTGTCCACGGTCACGGCCAGGTTGTTAGGTTTGAAAATCATTCGGAAGGTTCGCAGGGTGCCTTCCCCCTGCCTGGCTTCACGATCAAAGACGTCCTCCACCCGGACCAGTTCTCCGCCCAAATCAGGATTGTGCCAAAGCAACCTGCCGTGCTGGTAATTTAGGAAAGCGTTTTCTTCTTCGGCGTCGATCAACTGCTTCGGTTTCGCCGCCAGTCTCCAGTTGGACCGATTGGTTCCCAGGGAGAGCTGGTCGAGAGCCGACTCGAAATCATCGACATAAGCCACGTTGTCGACGTTGGGATTGGGATGCGACTGTGCCACTTCGGCCGATAGCATCAGGTTCGAGGGAACGTCGGTTTCCACCAGCGGCAGAGCGTCGACAGCCGCAGTCAGAAAATTTGGTTTCAGTTTGATGCTGGCATCGAAATCAAGGACCAACATCTTGGCCGTTTCCTGGCCAACCTTCGGTTTGCGGTCCTGAGCCTTGTCCGATTTGTAAAGAAGCGTTGTCCCGAAACTGAAATCCCTGCTCCAGGCATATTCGGCGCGAGCGCCCAGCAGGGTTTTCTTCTGCAGGGAGAGAAACGGCGCGTACTCGAAATCCACCGAGATGTCGGCATTCGGGTCGAGCGCTTCCTGTGACATCAGCGTCACCTGACCGAAATCGTACTGAATATTGTAGTCGGTGCCACGTGAGAGCTGGCGACCGTTGAGCATGACCCGTTCCGATCCCTCGATAATATTGGCGTGGTTGAGCCTGATTATAGAGCTTCTGGTGCGGGTGGCAAGCTGCAAATAATATATACTGGACTGAGCGATGCTGACAATGGACGTCTGGGCGTATATGTCAGGGAGCTTTTCCCCCAATGGCAAAGTGTTGCCATAAGTCGTATCGGTGTCGAAAGGATGTCTGCTGGGGAAGATCAGCAGCCCCCAGTCGGATCGAAGAATCTCTGAACGGTCATCCAGTTTGCCATCGGGCACTTTCTGATTAAGCGTATTGTACTGGTCAAGACCAAGTATCTCCAGGTAGGACTGTGTCTCACCGCCCGACATCTGATAATCAAGATTCTCCGTCGTACTCTTCTCCGTACCCGAAAGACCCTTGAGAACCTTCAGATCAATGTCATCGGCGCCGACACCACGGGGGATGTTGTAGCAATTGCGCCACATCAAGCTCCATGAACGAAAAGCCGGGTTAGTCTTGTCACGGTTGAGGCTGAGGAGCTTCAAATACAACGAGTCATTGGCCGGGTCATTCGGTGACTGCGAGATATCACCGACCCTGACAATATCACCGGTCCCGCTCTTTTTGACCTCCATGTAGTAAACTATCGTTTTGCTCTCGCTACGGGGCGACTTGAAGACAACATACGGTATACCGGTAACATCGCTGTATTCGTAGGTATAGTTGGTTTCCTCGATCTGCTTGACCAGAATTTTACCCTGTTCACTGGCAAACAGGGCATCACGATCCGGCGAGGTTGGATCGGCCCAGAAGTGTGCCTTGAAAGCGGCCGCGACTTCCTCATCGCCGATTCCGCTCTCCTTGACCTGCTCGTAGATGTAAAGGTTGACGATTGAATCGCCGGGCTGGAAAGGATCGGCGTAGCCGAGTGTGTCCCCAATATAGGCCAGATCGAAAATTCGGTTTCGGGCGTATTCGTAATCACGGATAGTCTGGGCGTTCTCCTCGCCACTGGCAGTGAATGTCGTTCTTTCCGCCGAGCCTTTTTCCTGCGATGCTATCCCGGTCAGGGTCAGGTTGCCAATCTGCGCCTCCGCCTTGAGACCGAAAAGACCCTGAATGCGCTGGGAGTATCCGACGAACCGCGTATTGGGCAGGCTCAGGTTGGTGTTACCGGCCTCGATTGACTTGAGAATGTCGTCCTCGTCACCCTTGTAACGAATTTGGAGGCGGTTGGCCAACGGGATATCCGTCTGGCTGTCCTGGGAGACCTTGACCGTAATCTTGCTGCCAATCGTACCGGTGATGTTGAATTTGGAGATCTGTTCCATGTTCAGCGACGGGAACTTGTTATGGCGATAAGTGTCAGTCTGGGCGGCATCACTCCACTGCGAACGCCCCGAAAAGGTGATTCGCCGGTATCCCGACACCTTCAGGCCGGCGCCGCCTTCACCAAAAACCTTATCCAGTCGCTTGGGCAAGGCCAGCGTGATGCCCAGTCCGCCCCGACGAGTCAGTTTGCTTGGATCGGCGATGGTGGCGGTGGCCAGATCGGTAAAATCCTCGCGCTGCTGCTTGTCCAGCCGGTAGGTCAGGTAGTCATTGGCATTCACTGAGACCGGCACGAGATACTTGCGCATAGTGCCAAGCTGGAAATACTGTGTTTCGAAAGTCAGCGTATTGGTCGCAAAACTCTGGCCGGTGACTTTCGGACTGCGTTTCAGTTTCAGGGATAAGGGAGAATACGACATCGGATACATCGCGGCCGAGAATTTGTCGGACACTTCATCGTACCCGGAGACGAAAAACGGGTAAGGTTCGAGCGTGGCTTGAAAGCCAACCGATGCTACTACCGGGTGCACGAAAATACCGGCAATGAGAATTGCCGCCAGCACCAGGTAGATCATCCTGTAATAATTTCTAAACACAAACATCTTCTTTGAGAAGGTGCATTTCATATCTTTAGAAACTATTCGATAGACTTCCTCCCTTTTGGAAATTCTCCGATCTGGACCACTTCCTCTTCTAACCTTATACCAAATCGGGCATAAACTCTCTCAATCAATTTATCGGCCAATTCGCGAATATCCTTTGATGTCGCCGAGCCGGTATTTACGATAATATTCGCATGCTTGTCGGAAATGGCCGCGCCGCCGACCGACATCGCTTTGGCCCCCACTTCCTCCAGCATCTTGCCTGCGGCCAGTTTGCCGTGCTCCGCCGCCGGGTCGGGGATATTCTTAAAAAAACAGCCCGCCGAATGGCAATCGTACGGCAGTTTCGCCTTGCGGGTCGTCACGATGTCATCCACTTTCTTTTTTATCTCCGCTTTGTCGCCCGGCCTGAGCTGAAACTCAGCTTTTACCACCACCTCGCCGTTCGTCTTGAGGGCGCTGTCGCGGTAGGCAAACTTGCCGTGTGAGGCCGGAACGGTAGCAATAATCCCATCGCCGTCAACAACCACAAACTGTTTGATCACCGCGCCAATCTCCCCCCCGTAGGCCCCGGCGTTGCCATAAATAGCGCCGCCGACACTGCCGACGATCCCGGCCGCGAACTCCAGACCGGTCAGACCGCTTTCGGCTGCGTAATTGACCAGGTCTTCGAGCTGCTCCCCCGCGCCGCACTCGATAACATCGCTTCCCAACGAAGCCATCCCCTTCACATCGACCTTGATCACCAGCCCTTTGAAACCGCTGTCCGAAACGAGAATGTTGGTGCCACCGCCGATTATGACAAACGGGATAGCGAGTTTTTTCGCCGTCTTGACGACCTCGGCAATTTCTTCGGCGGATGTCGCACTCAGAAAATAAGCGGTGGGGCCACCGGTTCCGTAACTGGTGTAGGGTGCGAGGTTCTTGTCAAACTCCAGATTAGGGCCAAAAGCGGCGGTAATCTCATCTCGTGAGAATCTGGAGTCAAGCGAAGGCTGTTGGGTCTGTTCCATGCCGTTACAATATACGCAATAAGCTATTAAAATCAAGCAAAACAAGCCCTTTGGGGGCTAATTAAGAGCCTAAGCCACAGACAGTTATGGTTTAACACCGACAAAGATTATATCAGTTTTACCGTCTCAGGCCTCGTCGGGCTTTTCCGGCTCGGTTTTGCTGTCGGCCTTGTCGTCTTTCGGTTTTTGGGTGGCGGGCTGGTCCGGCTTTTTCTCGGTTTCTTTCTCCGGTTCTTTCTCAGGTTCTTTCTCAGGCTTTTTCTCGGTTTCTTTCTCCGGTTCTTTCTTCTTGGCCTCATCGACATAATTGAGCCGCAATTCATAAAGCACATGACCGATCACCTTGGCCTCCTCATCGCTGAGGTTGCCTTTCATCTTCTTGTCGAGCATGTCGAGGATATCGATCGAGAACTGGGCCGCTTTCAGGTCGCGCTCCACCTTGCCGTCGATCGGCGAGGCTATCTTCCCCATCTGTTGCATGGCGCCCGCCTGCAACGACAAAATCAACTGCAAAAGCAGAGGGTCCATCTTCGCGAGATCTTCATTCATTGTTTTACTCCATCAACGAAGTTTGTGCTGAGAGCTTTGCTTAGCCGCCGCCGACGGTGACGGACCGCCGTGAGGCATACTCACAGAGATAGTTATACAGATTCCGGTAGTCGCTGTCAAGTGTATCGAGTTCGGCAAACAGTTTTTCCAAAAGCGTTCGCGCTGACTCCATCAGGTCGCGGTCGGATGACAGGTTGGCCGCGCGAAGTTCCGGAAGACCCGACTGGCGCAGGCCAAAGATCTCCCCCGGGCCGCGAAGTTCCAGATCCGCCTCGGCGATTTCGAAACCGTCCGTCGTCGATACAAAATACTCCAGCCGTTGCCTGCCGATATCCGAGATCGGTTCGTGCGCCAGTGTCACCAGCGTGGCCTGCTTGCCGCCCCGGCCGATGCGTCCGCGCAACTGGTGAAGTTGCGCCAGGCCGAACCGTTCACCGTGCTCGATAAGCATCACGGTCGCGTTCGGGTTGTCTATCCCCACCTCGATCACGGTGGTGGCCATGAGAACACTACTGCCATTCCAGACGGCTGTTCAAGCGTCCCTGTTCACAATGTGCGGCAATGACTTTCAGCCTGATGAGTTGGGAATTGCGGAAATCCCCGTCATTGAACTTCATGAAC
>JAUXCD010000136.1 GCA_030619085.1 Candidatus Zixiibacteriota bacterium | reverse complement strand
GCGAATCGGAAACGCTGGCCCTGGCTGAAAAACTTGCGGCCGGCTTCAAACCGGGTGATATCCTGGTGTTGACCGGTCCGCTCGGAGCCGGCAAGACCGTCTTTGTCCGTGGCCTGGCAGCCGGGCTGGGGCTGGACACCGACAACGTCAACTCGCCGTCGTTCACTATCGTAAACGAATATCCCGGGCGGCATCCTTTGTATCACTTCGACCTCTACCGTATCAGTGACCCGTTCGAATTGTACGAGGTCGGGTGGGATGAGTACCTGGGCCGCGACGGTCTTATCGTTGTCGAGTGGGGGGAGAAGGCTGGCGAACTGCTGCCGCCGACATATTACCTGATTGAGTTCGCCGTGATGGATGAGCAACAGAGGGAAATCAATATCTCACTGGTGGATGCATGACAACCGACGATTTGCAAAACGTACTGGCCATAGATTCCTCGACCTCGGTGCTCAAGCTGGGTCTGCAGTTTCAATCCGACCGGATGGTGAAGTCCGGCGAACAGGTCGAGCAATCGCACGGGCAGATGATAATACGCAAGATTCAGAATCTGTTGGAGTCGGCCGCGTTGTCGATCGACCAAGTCAACGCCATTGTCGTGTGTACCGGCCCGGGGTCATTCACCGGCCTGAGAATCGGATTGGCGGCGGCTAAAGGGATAGCGGTGGCCAACGACATACCGGTCGTCGGCGTGAGTCTGTTTGAAATCGCGGCCCGGAAACTGAGTCAGAGGTCTGCCCCGGTAATGGTGCTGGTGCCGTTCATTCGCAAGGAATATTTCTGCTGCCGAGTTACCGCCGGCAGCTTTGAGCCGTCCGATATTTCCACGGTCTCGCTGGGCGACATTCCGGCCATGATGGCCGAGGGGCCGGTGGCGACAATCGGTGTGACCTCAGCCGACGGCATTGGGGTCGCCGGCAACGGCCACAAAATGGAATCAATCGAGTACGACTGTTCGGATCTGCTTCTGCTGGGATTGGCTCAGCTTGCCGCCGGTCGGCACGGGGACCTCTCGGAGCTGGAACCGCTATACCTGATGAAATCACAGGCTGAGATAAAGTTTGAAAAACGGCAGCAAAACGGAAATAGTTGACGTCAAAATCCGGCCTATGACCGAGGCTGATCTGCCCGTGGTACTGGCTCTGGAGCGGGAAATTTTCCCCGATCCCTGGCCGGAATCGGGTTTTCTTCAGCAGATAACCAGCCTCGGCTGGGGCGCTATTGTCGCCGAATCTGACGGAACCATAATGGGTTATGCCTGTTACATGATGGTTGCCACCGAGGGCCATTTGACCAACATTGCCGTGGTTGAGGCTCATCGTAGAAAATTGGTTGCCAAACGACTTCTGGAGGCTATTTTACAGGTCATAAAAAAGGCAGGCTGCGAGTTCATTTTGCTGGAAGTCAGACCGAGCAACGAGGCAGCCATTGCCTTTTATCGTAAATACGGCTTCCAGGACCTTTATCACCGGCCGCGCTATTATCGTTATCCAGTTGAAGACGCGCTGGTTATGGTTTTGCATTGGGACTGAAGTATAGGTCATTTTTGAACAATGGAATGGTTTAGAAAATCGAAACCCCCTCTGGATTCCGGCACGAAGAAAAATATCCCGGAAGGCCTCTGGACCAAGTGCACCTCGTGCGGGGAAATCGTCTATAGCAAGAAAATGGAAGAACTGCTGTGGGTCTGTCCCAACTGCAATTTCCACTTCCGCATCTCCAGTCACAAGTACATCGAGTTGCTGCTCGATAACGGTGTGCTGGAGACGTACGACGACAACTTGACCTCCAAAGACCCGCTGAAGTTCAAGGACTCCAAGAAATACACCGACCGCCTGAAGGATGCGCAGAAGAAAACCGGCCTTAAGGAAGGGGTTATCTCGGGCATGGCGCATATGGATGGTATGCCGGTATCCTTTGCCATCATGAATTTTGCCTTTATCGGCGGATCCATGGGGTCGGTCGTGGGGGAAAAAGTGGCCCGTGCGATAGAGCGGTCCATTGAGCGCGGGGTGCCATTGGTGATTGTCTCCTGCAGCGGTGGCGCCCGGATGCAGGAGGGCATCCTGTCTTTGATGCAGATGACCAAGACATCGGCCCTGTTGGCCGTTCTGGCGGAGAAGAAGATTCCCTATGTTTCCATACTGACTAATCCGACCACGGCCGGAGTGATGGCCTCGTATGCTTCCCTGGGTGATGCGATCTTGGCGGAACCCAAGGCCTTGCTGGGTTTTGCCGGACCGCGCGTGATCCAGCAGACGATCGGTCAGGATCTACCCGAAGGATTCCAGTCAACAGAGTTTTTCCTCGACAAAGGATTCGTGGACAAGATCGTGGAGCGCAAGTACCTTCGCGACACTGTCGTCCGGTTGCTGAAGTTTATGTGGAGGAAATGATGCGGAAGCATACGTATGTTTCCGCTGAGAAATTCATTCTCTCCCGCGAATTTTTCGGCATGAAGCTCGGGTTGGATAATATCACCGAATTCCTTTCAGACATCGGCTCGCCGCAAAATCAGTACCTGACAATTCACATTGCCGGCACCAACGGCAAGGGATCCACCGCCTCTATTCTGGCGTCGGTGCTTCACGCCGCCGGTTACAAAACCGGTCTGTTTACCTCGCCTCACCTCGTTAGTCTCAGGGAACGCGTCACAGTGAACAACCGCCGGATTTCAACACGCAGCGTAACTGCCTTTGTCGATCGCTATCGGGTGGAACTGACGCGGCGCAAGCTGTCGTTTTTTGAGTTGGTTACCGCCATGGCGCTGGATCACTTCCAGCGCTCCGGGGTGGATATCGCTGTGATTGAAACGGGGTTGGGCGGCAGACTCGATGCCACCAACGTACTGGCGCCGATACTGACCGTAATAACTGATATCAGCCGCGATCACATGGAGATTCTGGGGCACGGTCTGCCTAGGATCGCCCGGGAAAAGGCCGGGATAATTAAGCCCTCGGTGCCGAACCTGGTCGGGTTGTTGCCGGAGGGGGCCGAGAAGGTTATCCGGTCGGTCTGTGCTCGCCGTCATGCGCCGTTTCACCGGATGAAAAGGTCGGAATTCACCGTTGATATTCCGCGCATGAGGCTCGACTTCATATCCAACGGCTTCGCCTACAGCGGCCTGCGGCCATCGCTTTACGGGCAGCACCAGCTACGTAATTCCGCGCTGGCGCTGAAGGCGCTGGCGTTGCTGCAGCAATCGGGTCTGGCAATCTCGAAAAAAGCCGTGTACGAAGGGCTGGCCTCGACACACTGGCCGGGGCGATTCCAGGTAATCATCAGGCGGAACCGACCGACGCACGTGTTCGACGTAGGCCACAATGTCGGCGGCGTGCAGGCGTTCGTGGAGTCGTTTCAGAATCGCTTTCCCGAAAAGAAATCACTCATTATCACCGGTTTCGTTAAGAAAAAAGAGCACCAGAAGATGTTTGATGCGCTCTCGCTGATCGCCGGCGAGTATGCTCTGGTGCCTCTGAAGAGTCAGCGCTCGATGCCGCTGGATGAACTTATGGAACAAATGAACTGGCGCGGCATTAAGGTGCGCAAATTCTCCTCGCTCGAGGCGGCGTATAAAAAACTTCTCAAACAGACTACTTCTGACGATATTATTAGTGTAATTGGTTCTCATTATCTTGTGGGTGAATTCTTCGGTAAGTTCAACGTGAAATGACCGGCAAAAATGGCTTCGAATAAGAAAACCAGCACGAAACCGGCCGAAATACGAGCATCAGAGAAGAAATCGGCTGAGTCAACCGGTGGTGCGCCTGAATCCGATTCCGGCCTGACGCAGAAGATCACTAATCTAACTGAAGTTAACCGACAGCTCAAACGCAAGATTTTCGACCTGTACACGATTTTTGAAATCAGCCGCAATTTCAACGCCGTGCTCGATTACGAGATGCTGCTGGATACCTTCATACTGACCTCGCTGGCCCAGGTGGGCGCTTCGCGGGCAGCCTTGTTTCTCAAGCGCGACGAGCAAAGTAATAAGTTTTCGCTGGTTAAGTGCAAGGGCGCGCCGGATTTCAACAACTCACCGCTTTGTTTTAGGGGTGGTTCCTCCCTGCTGGAGTACACCACCAGGCTGAATCGCCCGGTTTCGACGCTGGAAGTGATCGGTAAGATAGCCGACAAGAATGAGGCCGAGATTCTCAGGCATTTCCATCCCGGTCAGGTCGTCCCGCTTATTTACCAGACCCGTCTGAGCGGTGTGTTTGTGATTGCCGACAAGATCTCCGGCCGGGCGTTCGGTATGGATGATATCGAGTTTCTCTCGATTCTCGGCAGTCAGATTTCGGTCGCTATTGAAAACGCCCGGTTGTACAAGGCCGAGAAGATGGCCACCGAGCAGTTGCGCTCGACTCAGCAACAATTGGTGCACAGCGAGAGGCTGGCCGCCCTGGGTGAGATGTCGGCGAAGATAGCCCACGAAATCAACAACCCGCTGGGAATAATCAAAAACTACATTCTCCTGATCAAACGTGCCGCCGATACTTCGGCCGAAGCTACCGGATACACCGAGGTGGTCGGCCAGGAGATTGACCGTATCGCGAGGATTGTCAAGGAACTCCTCGATTTCCATCGCCCCAAAGAGTTCACCTTCGAGAAGACCGACATTATCGGTGTCGTCGACGACGTCCTTCGTTTCATGGATCAGAGATTCAAAAAGCAGAACGTCAAACTGGTCAGGAACTACGATAAGCACTGCTCTCCGGTAAAGGCGTCGGCCGAAAACCTCAAACAAGTGTTTATGAACCTGGTTATAAACGCACTCGATGTGATGCCGGACGGCGGCGAGTTGAAAGTTGGCATGGAGTGCACTGATGACAGTCTGCTGATTCGTTTCTGTGATACCGGCCCGGGTATCGCGACGGATATCGTACCTCGGATTTTCGAACCGTTTTTCACGACCAAGGATCCCGGACAGGGAACCGGGCTGGGCCTTTCTGTGTGTTATGGTATAATAAAAAGTCACAAGGGGACGATAACATACAGAAACCTTGATCCCGGCGGATGTTTTGAAGTAAGGCTGCCGATTATCAGTTGATTGGATACGAATGAGTGCCGCTAAAGAAAAAATAGTCATCATTGATGACGAAAAGCGAATGTGCGAATCCCTCGCCGCCCTGTTGACCAGCGACGGATATGAAGTCGAAACTTTCCAGAGTTCCCCCGAGGCGGCTGAATCCATAGAAAAAAGTCGGGTGGATCTCGTCATCACTGACATAAAAATGCCTGAAATGGACGGTCTGAAGCTTCTGGAAGTTGTCAAGAAAGTAGATGACGGCATTCCCGTGATTCTCATGACCGGCTATGGCTCGCTGGAGTCGGCGATTGACGCTATCAGCAAAGGGGCCTACGATTACCTGCTCAAGCCGGTCGAGTTCGCACATTTCGAACTGGTCGTCAAAAGAGCAATCGACAAGCGCCGGGCCGAATTATCGCGCCTGCAATTGCTGGAAGAGCTCAAAATATCCAACCTGATTCTCAACCGCCGCATTGGCGAACTGAACGCCCTCTATGAGGCCGGAAAATCGATCGGCTCCACGGCCAACCTCAAGGAACTGCTGAGGCAGATCGTGTCGCTGGCGTCAAACGTCACCGAGGCCCAGGTGGGGTCTATCATGCTGCTGGATGACAGCGAGAAATACCTGACGATCGAGGCGGCTATTGGTCTGAGTCAGGAGATTATCGATTCGACCCACCTGCCGGTTGGAACCTCCATCGCCGGTTACGTGGCCGGTACCGGGGAGCCGCTGATAATTGACGATGTTGAGAAGCATGATGATTTCCAGCGGATAAACAAGGAACGATACGGCGCTGCGTCTTTGCTGTGTACGCCGCTCAAGATAAAGAACAAGGTCATCGGTGTGATTAACATGGCCAACAAAGACGGTGAGGGCATGTTCACCAAGGATGACCTGAAACTGCTGTCCACCTTTGCCTCGCAGGCGGCCATCGCCGTTGACGATGCTAACCAGTTTGAGAAGAACCGTCGCCGGTTGGTCGAATTCGAAATCCTGCACGAGATATCGGCCGAGCTGCCCAAGACCAATTCTCTTAATGATTTCAGGAATATGCTGACCGCGAAGCTGGTGAGAGTCTTTCCGGTCGCCTACTCTCTATGGTTTCATTTCGATCGGGACAGCCACACCCTCGTGCCTTCCGGGGCATCCGGGGAGACCGATATCCCGCTAACCCAGAGTGGCAGTATTGATCTGAGAAAGATCAATAGGGAGCTCATTACGCTTCCGGAAATCAATCTCGACGAGTTTGACTACAGCAACATCGCCGCCATGTCAGATCTCATGGCGAGGAAATTGGCGGCTAATAAGCATTTTCCTGCCCCCAGGGAAGCCTTTATGGCGGTGCCGATAGTCCATCACGATGAACTGGCACACGTTTTCTGCCTGGGCGCCGATTCCGATAAAGCCTACTCAATCGATGATATCTCGCTGGCGCAACTGGTGATATCGCAGGCGGCGGTGCTGTTTGAAAAGGAACAATCGCTGCTCAATGCCACCCGGCTGCTGACGATGGGCAACATGATCTCGGAAATATCCCACGATCTGCGCAAACCGCTGACCTCGATCAAGGGCGGCCTTCAGATTATCAGAAAGCGGCTCCCTGAATCCGAGAATAACAGCGAGTTCTTCCGAACGGCCGAGGAAGAAGTGCACCGTATGAATGAACTGGTCCGGGAACTGGTGGACTTCTCCAATCCGACCAAGTATCAGACGGAAAAAGTGGATATCCGTCAAATAGTCAAAAGGGCCTCGGAACTGGTCGGCCCCGACCTGAACAAACGCAATATCGAGTTCAAGTCCGATTTCGCTGATGAAAATTGGGAGGCAATCGTCAACCGCAACCAGATAATGGAAGCGTTTCTCAATATGTTCATCAACGCTATCGATGCTATGCCCGATGGCGGTGTGTTGACGATCAAGGGTTTGGTCGAGAAACCGGAGCACAAAAAGGAATATTACCTGGCCGTGAGAATCTCCGACACCGGCGTTGGCATCCCAAAGGACAATCTCTTTAAGATATTCCAACGGTATTTCACCACCAAAGACAGTGGCACCGGTCTGGGGCTGTCGGTTGTCGAGAGGATAATGTCGGCCCATGACGGCACCCTTGCCGTTCAGTCCTCCGAAGGTCAGGGGACGACCTTCACACTTTATTTCCCCTATTCTTCCTGATACTGTTGCATCGGTTTGCGAAAATTAAGCAAACATTTATAATAATACCTTGATTAATCGGGCCATTTACCGATATTTGTCAATATAAACGGTAGATATGATGACTAAACCCAAGATCAAAATACTCATAATCGACGACGATCCCAAGGTTGCCTGGATACTTTCTGAGGGGCTGTCCGGCAAGTTTGAACTGGTTACGGCCAGTGACGGTATGGAAGGACTTCAGATGGTCACGACGGAGAACCCG
>JAUXCD010000130.1 GCA_030619085.1 Candidatus Zixiibacteriota bacterium | reverse complement strand
TATCGACGATTACCCGGCATTATCCCCGTGGTGGCGTTTCTGATACCGATTCTCGCGTGGCTCATCTTCAGCTACACCTATTTCGGCAACATATTGCCTTCAACGTTGTCGGCAAAACTGGCCCAAACGGAGGCCGGACTCTGGGGTAGCGGGTTGGTGTGGTTCAGAGGTCTGAAGTACTACTGCTTCTACTATGGCGGTGGCATCACTGCTCTGCTTACGGTTGCGGTCCTGGCGACGGGTGCAGTCATATTGGTTAAGCAGTACCACCGGTGGACCATATGCCGCCATCCGGTGCTTCACGTCATCCTGCTGTGGCAGATTCTGTACTTAGTGTCTTACGGATTGATTATGAACGCGCCGGCCTATTCATGGTATTACACTCCGCTGGCCCTCGGTGCCGCGGTGTTAATGGTTCTGCCGGTGGAGGCAGCTTACCGCTATCTTTCCACCCAAAAGGATATGAGCACCAACGCACTTATCACCGGGATATATTTGGTGCTGTTTCTGATAAGTCTAATTCTTCCGGTCGTCCTGTCGCAGGCGCCTCAATCGGCGGAGTGTGAGACATACCGCAAGGCGGCCAAGTGGCTCAACGACAATGTCGACACCGGGTCCAGTGTCGGCGCCAACGATATCGGCGTGCTCAGGTTCTACTACGAGAAGGGACCGGTTATCGATGCCGTGGGGCTGGTGAACCCTGAGACGGCCGAGCACGTCAGGCGTCGTGATTTCACCTGGTATGTTCACCACTTCCAACCGGATTACCTGATGTTCGGTCACGCGCCGCGTGGTGAGATCGAGATGATGGTGCACGAGGAGTGGTTTGCGGATATGTATTCACTCAAGACGGTGATAGAAACCCGCAACCGGGCGGTGGGGATATACCAGCGACAGCAGCTGTGATATTCGCGCGTGAATTCCCTGACAAAAGAACCGGGTACCGGGGGGAATCCCCGGCACTCGCTGCAAGTAAATGAGAACACCCGAAAACTGTCAGATCAATTTGCTCTAGATAAAAAAAGAAGCCCCGCGCCGTTGGGGGGATGGGTAGGCGCGGGGCATGTTCGCGGCGATTTTGTTGAAGTCCAAGAAGCAGTGCTCAATCGCCACTTTTTATTAGACTAACCCTGTAGAGTCTGTTGTCGTTCACTAGCGCAGGTGCAGATCCACGGGCTGCCAGGTGCCACTATCGGATGTCAATAACGTCTCAGCAAGTGCCTTTGACAGGGCATCTGTATCCAAGGTCGGTATAAAACAATATTAGTCAACGGTCATTTATTACGTATGTAGTTACGTATATGAGTGAGAGGCTAATGATATCGCAGAAAAGTAGCCAAACTAACATCAAGATTGACAATTCCGAGTTTTTTCCGGATTTGCTCCCGGTGTTTGTGAACCGTTAGCAGGGACAGGTTCAACTTCTCGGTAATCTCTTTGGAGGACATCCCCTGCTTAATCAACTTGCAGATTTCCGATTCTCTGGAGGTCAGCTGGCCAAAGCGCCGATCCATATCGTGGTTATTGGCTGACAGGAGTGCCTGAAGAGCAGTGATAAGATTTTCAATTTCACCGGTGCGGTCCGGCGCCAACTCCTGCCGGAGTTTTTTCACCAGCGGCATGACCGACTGTTCCACATCGTGCCATACCTCCTGTCGGAACGACTTTTTCTGGCCTTCCAGGTGGTTCAGAATCTGCTCCAGGGCGATGTTTTTCTCCAACAGTTCATGTCGCTCGGTCTTGAGATCTACGGCCATCTTTCTCAGTTTCTCTTCGCTCCGTTTACGATCGGTTATATCGCGCACTAAAGCCACTATGCGACCCTCCCCGGTGTTAAGGTCACCCTTGGCGACCAGGGACAGCTCGAACCACATCTGTTGACCGCCGATTTCCAGGGAGTAGGTTTCTCCCAGGCAACTTTCGTTTTTGACGGTCTCGGCCACAGCGGCCATAATAACGTCCGAAGCTTCTTTGGGAAGAACCTCGGGCACCATCTTGCCGATGAATTCTTCCGGTGCACGATATAGGAGTCCGGGATCCGGAGCGCGGAAATCGTGAATGCGTCCCTCGCGGTCGGTTTCGAACAGAAGGTCAGGCACGGCGTCCAGCGTGGCCTGAAGTCGTTCATGCGTTTCATCCAGTTCTTTTTCGGTGCGCTTTTGCTCGGTGATGTCGCGCATTGTCCCCAATATACCGGTGACCTCACCCGATTCGTCACGGAGCAGGGTGTTGCGCATCAGTGTGGGGAAAACCGTGCCATCGCGACGAACATGCCAGATTTCGCCGTAAAATTGTCCTGTCTCCATAATATATTCATTAGTGTTTTCAACAGCTTCCATCTGTTCGGCAGTGTGGAAAATGCTGAGATTCTTGCCGTGGAGTTCCTCGGGTTCATAGCCGTGCATTCTCGCAAAAGGGCCGCTGATATACTGCAGATTGCCGTCCATATCAATAATAGCGATTCCTTCACTGGCCTGATCAACGGCAGACGAAAGAAGACGGAACTGCTTGTCTTGCTCACGGTTTAGTGACTGCTTATTCTCGTCGTGCCGATCCGGCATATAGATAATTCCCCATCCTCCCCACGATCTAACAGACTCCGTATTAAAATACGGTAAATTCGGGATCAATGCAAGTTGTACTGGCAGGGGAGATATCCCATATTGGTGTTTAGGATTACGGTGCTCGTCAGGCAAGTTTACGGTCCTGATTATTATTACGATTGCCTCTCTGGCGACGGCCTTCTCGGTACGGCGAGTGCAGATACTGAAGGCTTAGCGGATAGTATGAAGTAAAGACCGTGCTCACAAATATCGCGAAGCGAAAATACCGCTATGCCGCCTTGCCCGGAGACCTCGGTGTACATATCTTAGCCAGATAATAAAGCAATATTGATTGCGCCGAGGACTGCATGAAATCATACCTTGACTGTATTCCCTGCTTTTTCGATCAAGCTCTGAGGGCGGTGCGTGTCGCCACCAACGACGAGCAGAAACAGAAGCATCTCATGGATGAATTGGGAAAGAGGCTGAGCCAAATCTCCCTTGAAAGTACACCGCCGGAGACGGGAAGGTTGATTTACCGGATGGTCAGAGAAATCAGCGGTAATGACGATCCTTATCGAGAACTGAAACGCCAAAGCACGCAACAGACATTGGCGCTGTATCCGGCTCTAAAGAAAGAAATAGATACGTCGAAGGATAGCCTGCTAACGGCGATCCGGATTGCTATCGCGGGGAACGTGATTGATTTCGGAGCCAACGCCGAGTTTGATATTGATGCCGCGCTGAAAGAAACACTTCAGCAGGATTTCGCGATTTGTGATTTTGCCGAGTTCAAGGAATCTCTGGAGGCCTGCAACAGCATCCTCTTTATTGGCGACAACGCCGGTGAGACGGTTTTCGACAGGCTGCTGATTGAGCAAATGAACAAGCCCACAACATACGTCGTGCGAGAAACACCGGTAATAAATGATGCTGTGGCTGAGGATGCTGTTATGGCCGGAATTGATAAGGTGGCGACCATTGTATCATCGGGCACGGATGCTCCCGGTACGATTCTCAGTCTTTGCAGTGATGAATTCTTACAGATGCTGGATCGTGCCGAGTTCACTATAGCCAAAGGCCAGGGGAATTACGAAGGTCTTTCAAATGAGAGCTATCGGATATTCTTTCTTCTGAAAACCAAGTGTCGCATTATAGCCCGCGATATCGGTGTCAATAAGGGTGATATCATACTAAAAGGGATAAACCTGTAGGGGCGTGGTAGGCAGACAGTTCTGCCGTTCGCATGAGAGAATGCAACAAAGAAAAAGCCCCGGCGATATGCCGGGGCTTTCTTGTATCGCGACTAATAATATACTTGGCGCTACTTCATCAGATGCATCATGGTGAAAGTGTAGTTACTGGCCAGGTTGTGGATGATCTGAGCCTTGGTCGAGGCCCCGTGGCCGGCTTCGGTCTCCTCGAAGTACAAGACCGGTTTGCCCAGTTTAGACAGAACATAGGCGAAGCGACGTGGGTCTGACGGGGGCACGCGGGGATCGTTGAAACCACCCGTGACCAGAATCGGTTTGCTGAGCTTGTCGGCGAAGAACAGCGGAGCCAGTTTCCTGTTCAGTTCGCCGTGAACCGGGCCGTATTCTTTCTCCCAGTACGGTCGAAAGGCCGGCTGTGAATTCAGTATAGTGTGATCGGGTTCGGACACGCCAACTTCGGATACAATACAGGCGATTTTGTCGGGGCACTGGGTAGCGAGCCAGTCAACTGTATAGCCGCCGTAGGAGCCACCCCAGATGGCGATTTTGTCGGGATTCGACCAACCTTCGTCGATGAGATAATCGATGGCCGACTCGGCGTCCTTGAGAGCAACGAAACGGCCTTCAAGATTGTCGGCCAGTTCATAGGCGGGGCCGTAACCGGACGAACCGCGCACGTTGGGGAGCATGAAGATAAAGCCCTTGCTGAGGGCGAAGGCAAGATTGCGACGGAAGTAAGGCTGGCTCTGACCGGCCGGACCACCGTGGTATTCGATAATAGCAGGGTTGCTGCCGTCTTGCTTCGCGTTTTCCGGCATGTAGATGAAGGCCGGAATTTCGGTGCCATCGGCTGATTTGTAGTGAATCAGGTCAACCTTGACATTGGAAAAGTCGAAACCAAAGGTCGAGACTTTGGCCAGTTGATGCAGCTTGTTGTCGGCCATATTGAAAGTAAAGGCGGTCGGTGCTACGGTCGGCGAGGAGAAATCAAAGGTGATCTGTCCTGAATCGTTCGAGGAAATGCTGCTGATCATGCCGATATCGACCTTCGGCATAGGAACTACCTTGCCGTTGAGATCGAAAGCGGTCAGTTCCGAATATCCATCCCGGTTGAGACGAGCCATGACTATGCCCTTATTTCGGTCCAGACCGAAGCCGGCAACCTCAACGCCCGGGTCATAGATGACCTCAAATTCGTTTGGTTTGGCCGGGTCCACCAGGCAATACTTCAGAAATTCGTCCTCGCCGGACTTGGCCGTGGTGTACGTAAGAATTTTTCCATCTTTGGTACACCAGGCCTGGCCAAACATCGCCGTATCGGATATGTTGGTAATTTTATTGGTGGCCACGTCATACACGCCGAGCTGCTGCTCGAATCCCGAGTAGCTTCGGATAATGGGCATCTTCCCCTTGTAATAGTCGGTAGGATAAAACACGCCCGGTTCGGTGTAGAGGGTGTCAAGCACACCGGTTGACAGGGTGTATTTGGCAATCTGGAACACACGGCGGTCATAGGTAACGACATAGAACTGATCGGGGTTGTCCTCGTCGTAGTAAGGGCCGTAGTAGCTCAGGGTACGGCTTACCAGGAGCGGACGGAATTCACCGCTACGCGAGAAATACCACATATCATGCCATTCATCACCGTGTTTGTAAACATCCACAATGATGAAATCACCTGACGGATGCACCTGGAATCCGCTGATCGTAAGCCCTTCATCCGCCCAGTTATTAGGTGAAATCTGGATCGGAAAGCCCATAGGTTCATCCATGTAGAAAAGCGCCTGGTCTTCGCCGGTGAGGCGCATTAGAAAATAATAGCGGCCGGTGTTATCTACCTGCGGGGCAGTAATGACGTCGATACCGAGCAGGAAGGTAAGGTCCCGAACGGTTGGTTCCCAGAACTTCGACGACTCAATCGTTTCGGTAGTGAGAGCGTTGGCGCTGTCAATGAAGGACATGATTTTGGCCGTGTCCGTCAGAACCCAGGGATCGATTTCCTTGAGAATACTCTCAATATCGCCTGATTCCTGAGCGGACGTCACGCTGAATGCCATAACCAGCATCAGCATGACAATTACAAAACGTTTTGGAAGCATGGTTTTCTCCCTTTCTAATAGAGCTGCGCTCGTGAGATTTGCTTACATGATAGTAAGACCGGAGTGCAGATTCAAGGTTTCATTTGACCGCGGCCGGGGCGGTGCTGTTTCTGGCCAAAGTAGCCGGTCCGTCAAGGTAACTCATTGTCTGACAATGGACAAAGGGGCAGGTGGATTTGCGAGGAGCGGGCCGGGAACCAAACGTGGTCATTTATTGTCTTTATCAATAAGGATGGACAGAAAGTTCTGGCGGGACTGAAAGTCAAACCGGAAAGGCAACAATATGTCAACTACGAGAAACGGCATCAGGTGGCGACTGGTCGCCGGCGCGCTTTCGCTGGCCCTGATCGTAAGTCTTGTGCCCCTGAGCCTGATACGTACGGAGAATAAAACCGTGGAAAAACCGAAATATAATAATCTCACACCGGACGAAGAACAGGTAATCATCCACAAAGGGACCGAAACACCGTTCACCGGCGAGCACCTGAACAACAAGGCGGAAGGTACCTATACGTGCAAGCGTTGTGATGCGGCGCTCTATCGTTCGTCGGACAAGTTCGATTCTCATTGCGGTTGGCCCAGCTTTGACGATGAGATCCCCGGTGCCGTCAAGCATACGGTCGATGCCGACGGTCGTCGCACGGAAATCACGTGCACCAACTGCGGTGGCCATCTGGGGCACGTCTTCGAAGGTGAAGAGTTTACCGCCAGGAACACCCGCCACTGCGTCAATTCCCTGTCGCTGAATTTCGTGGCGTCCCCAGTCGCAAAAGCCGTGGAGAAAGCCTATTTTGCCGCCGGTTGTTTTTGGGGCGTGGAGCATCTGATGAAAGAGGCCGAAGGCGTTCTGTCAACGCAGGTCGGTTACACCGGTGGTCGCACGACCGAGCCTACCTACCAGGAAGTGTGCTACGATAACACCGGCCACGCCGAGGCGATCAAGGTAGTGTTTGACCCGACCAAAACGAATTTCGAGACACTGGCCCGACTCTTTTTTGAAATCCATGACCCGACCCAGAAAGACCGCCAGGGACCCGATTTCGGCACGCAGTATCGTTCGGCCATTTTTTATGTCGATAACGCTCAGCGTCGAACCGCCGAGGAATTGATCGGTATTCTCAAGGGTAAGGGATACAACATTGCAACCGAGCTGGCCGAGGCGGGCGTTTTCTACGAGGCCGAGGACTATCACCAGGACTATTACGACCGCACAGGCAAACAACCCTATTGCCACGTCTATCAAAAGCGGTTCTGAGCGCACGCCTTAGGCCGACGTTGACAGCAACCTGACCGTTAGTTCCTCGGTGACATAGTCGGATGTTGATAGCGCTTTCAGTACGCATCACTTCTGGTCATTGAGTTCTTTCAGTTCCGAGGTGCTGGTGGGGTGACCCATCATGTGAACATCGGGATGGAGATGCAGGTAGGTATCGACCGGGACGTTATTGCGCCAATTTCCGGTGATCATGGCCAGGCCGGTGACAGCTATAAACAGACCGATCACACCAATAGCCACCACCCGCGGAGAAATCTTTGATTTGGTTATCACCGAGCGAAGTTCCAGAGTGTCGGGCACCGGACAGGAGTCAATACAACTGAGGCAGGAGACGCACTCGTCGGAAATCACGGTGTGCACCTTGTCCACCTTGATGCGCGCCGGACAGACGCGGGCGCACTCGCCGCAATCATTGCAACTGACCGGGTTGCGCTTTATTTTGTGCGGGCTGAGAAGGCCTACAATTCCCAGAAGGGCGCCGTACGGGCAGAGATAACGGCACCAGAAGCCGCGAATGACCAGCGACAAAAGCAAAAGGCTGCCGATAACGATC
>JAUXCD010000077.1 GCA_030619085.1 Candidatus Zixiibacteriota bacterium | reverse complement strand
TCGGCCTGAAGGTCGCCGTCGGCATCGGAGATGTACTCCAGGTCAATACGCGCGAAACTGCGCCGGTCATGATGCGCCTCGACATCCAGTTCCACCTGGTCGAGGGCGAACGATGTTTCACCGCTGTTGTGATCCACCACAGCGGCAGCGGCCACGAAACCGGAGAGGGTGATATCGGCGCCGGATTTCGTATATACGTCTCCTTCTTCGTCTCCCCCAATCTCTGCTTCCAACTTTGCCAGCCGCGCCTGCATCGCCGTCAGACTGTCATTCATTGCGGCCAAGGCCTTGCCCGTCAAGTCGATGCCCTGCCGGTTGGATTCATACGAACCGGCGTCGGGGACTTTCGGTTTCGGCCGGTTTTTTGTGACGACCTTGCCACTGTCCGCCGCTTGATCGTCTTCCGCTTCTTCTATACGCCGAAGCTCAGATTCGGTTCGCTTGAGATAGTCGGCTATCTCCTCGTTGCCCGGGGCAAGGGCCATTGCTTTGGACCAGACCTCGACCGCTTCCTGCAGTTTGTTGGCCCCATAAAGCTCAATGCCGAGATACTTGTATGCGGTAACCAACTGGTCCTGTACGGATTGATAAGCCGGCATATACCTCGCCACCCGTTCCCACTTGTCTATCGCCTCGGCCAACCAGCCCTCATCAAACAGTTTCTTGCCGGCTGCGTATTCAGCTTTTAGTTTCTCCAACAACTGTGGCGACGGCGGCACCGAGCCTCCCCTGGCTGTGGGTGGGCCGGTCTGCTGCGCGCACACGCTTGTGTGAAACGCGAGCGTGAATACCAAGAGCGCTGCTATCGTGACTAAATGTCCGGTTTTCATTTGTGGTAATACTGCCCTTTTTGAGAATAGCTCGTTTCTTTAACTCTCTATATATTACTGTCGGTTTAAATCTTTAACAATTGATTCGTGGCAGAAAAGACCGGCCTTGGGCATTGACAATACACTCCTCAATACCTATCATTGTATTCATATAACACCATTTCATCATTTATCGCAGGAGAGAGAAGTATGCCACCAAGAAAAGGTCTATTGCTCTGGGGGATAGTGCTTTTGCTGGCGATGGCATTGGCTCTGGGGTGTTCCGACGACGATGAAGACACCCCGACCAACGGCGGCGCGAATCCACCAACCACGACCAGCATCGGCCCGCTGGGCGGTGTTTTGCAAATCGCGGGCCAGGTCGTTCTGACCATAGCCCCGGGTGCATTGACGGATACGGTTGAATTCACCGTCCAGCAGAACCTGTCGCCGACGGCTCTGCCCGACGGCTTCTTTGCTTCAAATGTCTATACCATCGGACCGTCAGGCACCCTGTTCACCATCCCGGCGCCTTTATCGCTAACCTTCAGCGAGACTATGCTGGGCAAACCTTTCGACACTTCGCTACAGATTTTCACCAACAGCGGCTCAGGCTGGGATCCCCTCACCACAGTCCTGGACAGCGCCAACCATCTGGCGGTAACCACTATTTCGCACCTTTCGGATTTCGCTGTCCGGGCCGACACGGGTAGTGGATCGGTTACGCCTCCAGAAGGGTTTTCCGCCGCCCTGGTGGTCGGCCGGATGATCATGTGGCAAGAAGGCATGCAGGAGCCAATGAAAATGGACCAAATCCTCGCCCGGTTCGACAGCAGTCTAACGCCGTGTACCATAGTCAACCCCCAGCAGGCCGACACGGTCTACTGCAACCAGTACGGACTCGTATGGTGGCCCGATGTCAGTGCGCACACGTATGACTTTTCAAATAATGGCGGGACCATGGAATTCCTTGGATTGGGCACCGAGTATGTATTCACAGTGGTTGGTAATGCCGCTGTGCCGTCATTGGTCGACACCATTACGTTCCCGTCACTCGAACCTTACCTGACCTATCCTCCGGATGGCGAGACAGTTTCACGGTACTCCGACTTGGTCCTTACCTGGGCAGGATCGGGGGCGGGTTCGGTCGGTATCGCCATGGGACCGATGAACAATGACGGACAGGTTACGGATACATCTCTCTTCATCGAAGTCCCCAATACTGGGACCTACACCATTACCAGTTCTCAGATGGGGATTTTCGGTACGGGGGATCATGGCATCGTTCTGATTCACCAGAATCGCGATGCCATCACGACACCAGGCTACAACTCAGAAAACAGCTTCATTTCCGGGAGAATCATAAGTGCTACCGGGGTCATGCTGCAATAGCGTGTAGCTCAGATAATTGAACAAAGCCCTCGCCTGCGCGGGGGCTTTGTATTTGGCTGGGGTAATTCGGAGAATCCCGAGTTCAGCAGATGCGCGGAAGTTGCTCGGCCACCGGCATATCGACCACCCGCCAGGCGCCCAAACGGGTCTGCAAAGAGACCATACCTGACTGCTCGGCGACAACATCACCGATTATCACCGCTTCGGTGCCCAGGGGATGCTTTCGCATTGCCGCCAGCACAGCTTCGGCGCGCTCCGGTGCTATCGCCGCCACCAACTTGCCCTCGTTGGCCACGTACAGCGGATCCAGCCCCAACATTTCGCACGCTCCGACAACCGAGGCAGCTACCGGAATTGATGACTCCTGAATTCGGATACCGACTTTGGAGGTACCGGCAAACTCATTGAGCGTGGCTGCCACCCCGCCCCGGGTGGGATCGCGCATAGTATGCACCGCCGCCCCGCCGATTTTCAGGATGCTCTCCACCAGACCGTTGAGGGCGGCGCAGTCACTTTTCGTGTCCGTCTCAAAAGCAATGCCTTCCCGTTTGGATAGTATCGCCACCCCGTGTTCAGCGATGCCACCGCTGATGATAATCTTGTCGCCAGGCTGAACGTTGGCGGCCGAGATATCGAACTCATGTTCGATAACCCCGATTCCCGATGTGTTGATAAAGACCTTGTCCCCTTTGCCCTTGTTGACGACCTTGGTGTCACCGGTAACGATAGCCACGCCGGCCATGTCGGCGGCGGCTTTCATCGATTCAACGATTTTCCGAAGGTCCTCAAACAGCAATCCTTCCTCAATGATAAAGCCGGCGCTGAGGAAAAGCGGTCGCGCACCGCACATGCAGATATCGTTGACGGTACCGTTGACGGCCAATGCCCCGATATCTCCGCCGGGAAAAAAGATAGGATCAACCACGTATGAATCGGTCGTGAATGACAACCGGCCTTTCGGTACTTCGACAATTGCCTGATCATCTTGCTTATCAAGCATTGGGTTGTCGAAAATCGCAACGAAAAGCCTCTCGATCAGGTCATGGGTGAGTTTACCACCGCTGCCATGACTCAGCAGTATGCGGTCATAATCCGCTTTTGGTCGCGGACAGTTGCTGAAATCTTCAGGTGACATATCCGGTTTCATTTACTGTTTATCCTCGGTTGCCGATGATGTCGGCAATTGGTTTGAGAAGCGATGGTAGGCGTAGTATGCGGCGCAGGCGCCCTCTGACGACACCATAGTTGCCCCGAGCGGCGTGGCGGGTGTACATTTGCGGCCAAATTCCGGGCACTCGAAAGGTTTCTTAAGTCCCTGCAGTACCAGCCCGCTGATGCATTCCGGCGGTTCGTCCACCTCCGTACCAGCCAGGTCAAAGATGCATTCCGCGTCGAACTGCTTAAACTCATCCCGAAGAATCAGCCCACTTGAAGGGATGTTACCTATTCCCCGCCATTTGCGGTCACACACTCCGTAAATTTTGTCGACCAGTCTCTGGGCCGCCGGGTTACCATCGCGCGTGACGATTCTCGGATAGCAGTTGTCGACAGTCGCCTTACCTGATTCCAACTGCCTCACGACAGACAGAATGCCGTCCAGAAGGTCCACCGGTTCAAACCCGGTGACAGCCATCGGCAGATTGTGCCGCTCGCAGATCGGTTCGTACTGTCGCCATCCCGTAACGGCGCAGACGTGCCCAGCCAGAAGATACCCGTTGACCCGGTTGTGAGGTGAGCTTACCAGTGACTCTATCGCCGGCGGAACGAGTACATGTGACACCAACAGATGAAAGTTGCCCAGTCCCTCGCGATGCGCCTGCCAGACTGCCATAGCCGTATGAGGCGTGGTGGTTTCAAAACCGACCGCAAAAAAGACAACCCGCTTCGCGGGGTTTTTGCGGGCCAGGTCAAGCGCTTCCAGTGGGGAGTAAACCATCCGCACGTCGCCGCCCTCGGATTTGACCGAAAGCAGATCGTGATGTTTGCCGGGAACACGGAGCATGTCGCCGAATGACGTGAGAATCACTTCCTCGCGCCGGGCCAGCGCGATAGATTTCTCTATCATTTCCAGCGGTGTCACGCAGACCGGACAGCCCGGTCCGTGCACCAGTTCAATCTTATCCGGCAGAAGCTGATCAATGCCGTTTCTGACAATAGAGTGTGTCTGACCACCACAGATTTCCATTATGACCCAGTCGCGGGTCGTGACCTTTGCTATTTCGCCAAAAATCCTGCGCGCGATTTCCGGATCGCGGTATTCATCGAGAAACTTCACGCGTCACCAGTCTTGTTGCTTGACGGGTTCTTCGGTTTATGCCTCTCCTCTTCGGCAGCGCACTCAAACAGTTCGCCCCAGAGCTTAAGCGTCTTGGCGGCTTCCTCCTCATCAATAACGCTGATAGCAAAACCTGCGTGCACGATTACATAATCACCCGCCTTCGCCTCCGGGACATAAGCCAGACAAGCGGTGTTGACGGTGCCATCGTAGTCGATACGGCCCATGAGAAGGTCATTGTCCTCATAGGTATCTAATACTTTTCCCGGAATAGCTAAACACATCGTGAAAGCTCCTTACTGCTTTTGCCCGGTACCGGTTCCGGCGATGTATGCGGAAGCAATTGCCACCTGCCCCAGAGCCAGGCCACCGTCATTGGGTGGCACCTGATGGTGCGTTATCACAATAAAGTCATCTCGCTGCAGGCAGTCAATCAGTAACTCAAACAGGACTTTGTTCTGAAACACGCCGCCACTCAAGACCACTCGGTCTATACCCGATTTGGCGCGAGCACTTTTGGCCGCCACCAGCAGCATTCTCGCCAGACTCGCGTGAAATTTGGCCGCGGTAGCTCCGGCCGGTTTGCCGCCAACGACATCATCGACCAGCGACTTTATAAGCGCCCCAATCGGAATCGCACCACCGGTAAATTCGTCAATGATAAGATTCTCATACGGCTGGGCGGGTAAGTCGCTCTCGTCGATAGTCATTTCCATCTCAATAGCCGCCTGGGCATCGTAATTTATTTCCGAGCAAATTCCCAATAAAGCCGACACCCCATCGAACAGCCGCCCGCAACTCGATGTGAGCGGACTGTTGATTCCCTGGGTGAGCATCTGCGTGATCAACTTCCGGCTCTCACCTGAAACAGCTTTCATCGAAGGTATTTTAAGCTCTGCGACAGATGGCCCATAGGCGTGATTAAGATAACTCAGCATCATGCGCCAGGGTTGCCGGACCGCCGCCGTGCCGCCCGGCATCCCAACCGGCTGCAACCAGGCGAAACGATCAAAACCGCCGGCGTCTCCAATCAGCACTTCGCCGCCCCAGATGGTGCCATCGGTGCCATAGCCGGTGCCGTCGAGAATAATCCCAATAGCCGGCCGCATATCCCCGGCATCGGCCTGGGCGCTGACCAAGTGGGCATGATGGTGCTGTATTTCCAGAACCTGAATCTGGTCTTGCTCGTGCGCCCATTTGGTGGATAGATATTCCGGGTGCATGTCGCAGGCGATTAAATCCGGCTTTATTTCCAGAAGCTCCTGCAAATGCTTCATGCAATGTTTGAAGAAGGCCAGCGCGGCCGGATTGTCCAGGTCGCCAATATGTTGACTGAGAAACACGGACTGACCGCGCGACAGCGCTACGGTATTCTTCAGTTCTCCGCCACAAGCGAGAATATGTCTGGTCGTGGGCGTTTCCAACCGGACCGCGCGCGGTACGAAGCCGCGTGAACGCCGGATCAACTGACGGCGACCGGCGGCGACTTTCACCACTGAGTCATCGCAGCGCTGAAGGATTTCGCGATCATGAATCAGCAGATAATCGGCCAGATTCTTGAGCCGGTCAAACGCTTCCTCATTGCTTATTGCAATCGGTTCCTCGGCCAGGTTGCCCGATGTCATCACCAAGGCGGCAAAATTGCCGCGAAGAAGCAGATGATGCAGCGGACTATAGGCCAGCATAAAGCCCAGGTACTTGTTTTTTGGCGCGACCTGCCCTGAGATATCGCTTGCCGATTTCGCGCGAAGCAGAACGATGGGACGCGTGAAATGTTCAAGCAGGGCTCGCTCCTCACCAGAGACGTGGCACCACTGTTCGATCTCGACCAGCGAGGATGACATCAGGGCAAAAGGTTTTTCCGCTCGTCCCTTACGCCGGCGAAGCAGCGCCACGGCGTCGCCATTGAAAGGGTCGACCGCCAAATGAAACCCACCGACGCCGCGCAACGCCAGGACTTTGCCCTGCCGGAGAATCGACACCGCCGCCGTGATGGGATCGTCCCCATCAATCCGGTTACGTTTGTTGTCATAAAGGCTGAGCTGGGGACCGCACACCGGACAGGCGTTCGGTTGCGCGTGGAAACGGCGATCGGCAGGATCGCGATACTCCCGCTCGCAGTCAGCGCACAAGGGGAACATTTTCATCGACGTCAGCGGACGGTCATACGGAATTCCCTCCACGATCGAGTAGCGAGGCCCGCAGTTGGTGCAGTTGATAAAAGGATATCGATACCGGCGGTCGGACGGGTCAAAAAGCTCGGCCAGGCAGTCATCGCAGGTAGCGACGTCGGGAGAGATGAAGGTCGATGCTACCTCTCGCCCCTCGCTGGCCATTATGGAAAACTCAGTGTCCCCCGTGGGGGTAATTTCAGTCTCCTGTGACTCAACAATCTGGGCCAACGGCGGGGCTTCCTGCCTCACCAGTTGTGCAAAGAGCCGGACGTCCTTCCGCCTGCCTTCAACCTCCACACACACACCGTCGCTGTCGTTGTTCACCCAGCCCGTCAGGCTAAGTCGCCGGGCCAGCCGGTACACAAACGGACGGAACCCCACACCCTGGACGATACCGTTAAGGCGGATTCTCATGCGAACGGCCGTCGCACGGCTCTTATCAGCCATTGGTTCCATATGCGTGTCGGGCATCTATCATTTTGCGGCTTGCTTTTTATCCTGTATATTCTGCTTTAGCCAGCGATACCATTCGTCCATGCCATCCCCGGTTAAACTTGAGAGTTGGATAACCTCGATGTCATTATTAATGGTCCGGGCATTTTCGATAACCGTCGCGACATCGAACTGGCAGTGCGGCAGCAGGTCCAGCTTGCTGACAATCATCAGTGATGATCTCCTGAACATACCGGGATACTTAAGAGGTTTGTCGTCTCCTTCGGTAACGCTGACAAAAACAACCTTGCCGTCTTCTCCCAGGTCGTAACTGGACGGACAGACGAGGTTACCGACATTCTCAATAATCAGCAGGTCGGCGCCGTCGAGCGATGTTTCCGCCAGCACCTTGTTGACCATGTTAGCATCGAGGTGACAGGCACCGCGCGTCATGATGGGATGGACATCGGTACCACCGGCTTTTACCAAACGCGCCGCATCGTTATCCGTTTGCACGTCACCGGCGATCAGCACCATTTTCAATTTATCACTCAGGGCTTCCAGAGTCTTTTCCAGCAATGTCGTCTTGCCACTGCCGGGAGAACTCACCAGGTTCAGCGACAGCAGCCCCAGGTCTTTTAGCCGACTTCGAATCTCTCCCGCTATACGATCGTTTTCTGACAGGACTTTCTTCTCAACCGGTATTTTCTTCACCATTCGAATCCATTCCTCTCACAGGCGTATCCTCGTCGTCATCAATTTCGATAAACGCTATGTCAAGTTCCTGCCCCTGGGTTATCTCCAGATCACGGGAAGCACAGTGCGGACAGATAAACACGAAATCCTCAACCTCGATAAACTTCCGGCAGGACCGGCAGGTGCCCCTGACGGGTATGCGTTCGATTTTCAGACAACAGCCGTCCAGGGCGGTGTCTTTGACAATGATGTCAAAACCGAACTCCAGCGCTTCGGGAACGATATCAGTCATAACCCCAATCCGAACTCCTACTGCGCGAATGCTATCAAGGTGCTTGTCGACCTTCGCTTTGAGAGCAATGTCCATGATAGATTCGGCGATAGCCAACTCGTGCATAAGGGCAACCTTTCCTTGACAGCGTTGCTTCAGACAAGACAATATACGCATTCATAACAACATAGCAATACCCATATCACCTGTTTACCTTTGGCGAAGCCACAAAAACGCATTACAAACACCACAACTGCTTGTGTCTTAGCCTAGTACGGGAATAGTGGATTTGCCGTAGAGGTTGTGACAAATATCGCCAGATTGTGAAAATATTCTCATAAGTTCTTGCTTTTATGCGATTACCATTATAGATTCGGTTGGTTCAACCAGGGATTTGCAGGACTTGATTGATAGTATCCTGTGGAACATTCACGATGTATATTGAACATCACACCTGTACGCGAGTTTTATTTAATCGGTGTCAACCGGGACTCGGCTGATGCGGCCGACCTCGACGCCGGAAAAGATTTACGGAGTTTGACCGGTCTATGAGTGAAGTTGATCGCAAAAAACAGAGTCACCGACAGTCCGGCGCGGTGGTTATCGAGCGTGCGGACCTGCAGCATCTGATCGACGCTCTTGCCAAGCAGGGCTACCGGGTGATTGGCCCCACGCTGCGGGACAAGACGATCGTGTACGATTCGATATCGTCTGTCGATGAATTGCCCATTGGGTGGACCGATGAGCAGGATGGCGGCCGCTATCGCCTCAAAAAACGCGAGGATAAGGCGTTGTTTGGTTACGTGCTGGGACCACGCTCGTGGAAGCACTTCCTGCACCCGCCCCGTCAGCGTCTGTGGAGCGCCACTAAAAAGGGGCGTGGTTTCGAAATCAAGACCGAGAAAGAACCGGCGGTTCGCTATGCCTTTTTCGGTGCCCGCCCCTGCGAGCTGAAGGCGATTGCAATCCAGGACAAGGTCTTCTTTGGCGGCGAATATACGGACACAGCCTACCAGCATCGGCGCGAGCAAATTTTTACGGTGGCTGTCAACTGCACAAACCCTGGTGGAACGTGCTTCTGTGCGTCAATGAATACCGGTCCCGGAGCCTCAGAGGGCTTTGACATTGTGCTGACAGAGATCATCGACAAGGACCGGCACTTCTTTCTGACCGAATCCGGCAGCGACAAAGGCGCGGGGGTTCTGGCTGATATCCCCTCCCGGCCGGCCACACCGGATGAAATCGCTTTAGCTGCCAGCCTTATCGAGGCGGCTTCACGGAGGATGGGACGCTCCATGAATACAGGCGACGTCCATGACCTGCTGCGAGATAACCCGGAACACCCACGGTGGGACGAGGTCGCCTCGCGCTGTCTGTCCTGCTGCAATTGTACCATGGTCTGCCCCACCTGCTTCTGCATCACGGTGGAAGATAAGACCAGCCTGGCCGGTGACAGTTCGGAGCGGTGGCGGCGATGGGACTCCTGTTTTACTGTTGATTTTTCATATATTCACGGCGGTTCGGTTCGCCCTTCGCCGGTGGCCCGCTACCGCCATTGGATAACGCACAAGCTCTCGACCTGGGTCGACCAGTTCGGGTCTTTTGGTTGCGTTGGCTGCGGACGGTGTATCACCTGGTGTCCCGTGGGTATTGACATCACCGAAGAAGTGAGAGCCATCCGCGGTGATTCGGTGAATAAAACAGAAGCTGTTACACAGACGGAGGAAACAAATGGTGGTTGATAACCTTGGACCTTATCTGGCAGAACATCCGTTTCTGAAAGGCATGGACCCACGCCACATTGAGTTGATGGTCGGCTGCGCGTCAAACGTCCGATTTGACGCCGGCAAGTATATCTTCCGTGAGAATGACGAGGCCGACAAGTTCTATTTCATTCGACACGGCAAGGTAGCACTGGAAATATTCCGACCCATCAAAGGCGGTATGACCGTGCACACACTCGGCGAGGGCGATGTTATGGGTTGGGCCTGGCTGTTCCCCCCGCATTATCGCAACCTTGATTGCCGGGTCATAGAACTTACCAGGGCCATTGTTCTTGACGGTACCTGCCTGAGAGGGAAATGTGATGAAGATCATAACCTCGGTTACGAAATCATGAAGCGTTTCGCTCACTTGATGGAACAGGAATTAGAGGCTTTAAGACTCAGACTATTAGATATTTATGGCAACCAGAGCTAACACAAAACATGCGGATAACAAGCGAATCGACCCCATGCTCCCCCGGCTGTTCCGGGTGGACAAGATTCGCAAGGAGACCATCGACACCTTCACCCTGGAGTTAACGCCCCGAGAATCGTCTGATCGTATCAACTACGAACCGGGCCAGTTCAACATGCTCTATGTCTTCGGTGTCGGTGAGGTGCCGATATCAATCAGCGGTGACCCAGCCACAGCGCCTCAGTTGGTGCACACCACGCGCGTTGTCGGCGCCGTTACCAGAGCCATGCGAAACCTGAAGGTCGGCGATTCTATCGGCGTTCGCGGACCGTTCGGCACCAGTTGGCCGGTGATAAAGGCCGAGGGTCACGATGTGGTTATTCTGGCCGGAGGTATTGGCCTGGCCCCTCTCAGACCGGCCTTGTATCACATTCTTAACAATCGCACTCTTTACGGCAAGGTGGTCCTGCTTTACGGCACCCGGTCACCCGGCGACATCCTCTTCCGGAAAGAACTCGAGCAATGGCGCTCGCGCTTTGACCTGGAAGTTGATGTCACGGTCGACTACGCCACCGACATCTGGCGGGGCAATGTTGGCGTCGTTACAACACTGATCCCCAAGGCTCCTTTTGACCCCATGGATACCATAGCGCTGACCTGCGGGCCGGAGGTAATGATGCGATTCTGCGCGGCCGGATTGGTGAAACGCGGCCTGCCGATCGAAAACATCTATCTGTCAATGGAACGTAACATGAAATGTGCCATCGGCCTGTGTGGCCATTGCCAAATGGGTCATACTTTCATATGTAAAGACGGCCCGGT
>JAUXCD010000228.1 GCA_030619085.1 Candidatus Zixiibacteriota bacterium | reverse complement strand
CCTGCGGGGCCCGTCTGGTTTGCAGGAGAGGTTTGAATTTGGCAAATTGGCGCCAAATATTCTCGATACTGGTCGTGATGGCTGCGGCTCTGTCAGGGCCACGGGCTACTGCAGACAGCGTTACCGGTACGATTGTCGCTGGCGGCGGTCGATCTTCTGCATCCGGTGCAACCGTAATTGGCGCGGTGCAAATAACCGGTGCAGTCTCGGCCCAAGATGGCCGGGTACGCTTCGACAACGGCAGCCTCAGCATATGTTACTTCAGTCGTGCCCGCCTGCGCGCTTCTTATGACGGTCGCCCGGTTGACACGGTCAGCCACAGCGACATCGTGCTCAAGGTATCATGCGACAATACCGGCGAACTGCTTGACGGCCGGTTTCTGTTTCGCCCGGGAGGCTGCCGGCAATACGACACACTACCAATGATCAGGCAAACCGGTGACACCCTTGCCTGCCGTCTGCCCGAAAACATTCTGACTTCTCGCGGCTTAGAGTATTACTTCAGTATATACAATACAATCGACTATGTGACAATAGGTTCACGTCTGCATCCACATGCCATGGTTGTTGGTGGCGCGGATCGAGAATTCCTCTGCCCCGACTCTCTGCCGGACTTGAGATACCAAATAATCGGCGTTCCCTTGAACATAATCGGAGACTCCAGCCCCGAGAATATTCTCCAAAACGATCTCGGTCGATACGACCCAACCCGCTGGCGACTGGGCCGGTATGATGCCGCCTGCGGTCGTGTGCTGGAATTTCCTGATGTCCCGGATGTGGCCCCGGGACTCGGCTTCTGGTTGATTGCGCGCGAGGGCGGCAATTTCGGGGCATCGGGCTATTCCGTTCAACCCAATATCACCTGGAATGGAACGCAGTACTATCGGCTGGCTGTCGATTCAGGATGGAATCAACTGGCCAATCCGTTCGCGTTCGATATAAGCTACCGGGAACTGCTTTTTGTTCATAACGGCACAGTCCTCAGCCATGACCCGGAGATAATCGATGATATCGCCTATGCCTACAACGGCCAGGGGTTCGTAGCCAAAGACATCCTGCTCGCCTGGGAGGGCTTTTTCCTGTTTGTCAAAAAGCAGAATGTGGTGGTACTGTTTCCGTATCGAGAGGCGCTCGCTGAAATCGAAACACCGGTTGTGGCCAAAACGACAGGTCACTCCCCGCTTGCCGACGATTGGCAGCTTAAGCTAACGCTGGCGGCTGGTGAGTTGATCGATGCCGACAACCTTTTCGGGGTCCGCGCGGATGCTACCGATCAAGTGGATTTCTGCGATTACAGGGAGCCTCCCCCGCCGCCTAATGCCCCATACCTGGCCTTCCAGCCACCCGATGTCGCCAACGGACTCTTTCGGTGTGATTTCCGCGAGCCGTCACACGATAGCTATGCCTACCCAATAGTAATGTCTGCCCTTCAGGACCGATCTCTGACTATCGAGGGCGTTGACTTTCTACCAGAAGATTGGAAGCTACGTCTATGCATGCCCGACAGGCAGCCTGTCCTGATTTCGTCCGACACGACGCTGATGCTCCCTGATTCAGTAATACGCGCACGCCTCGTTGTCGATCAGTCAAACGATCATACCGCCTTGGAACCGCTCATGCCACATCGATTTCATCTGTTTCAGAACCGTCCGAATCCATTCAACACCTCTACAATTGTACGCTTTGCTTTGCCCTCCCCCGGTAAAGTCAGAATCAACGTGTACAATATCCTCGGACAGAAAGTAACTACACTCCTGGATGCGCCCTATGAAGCGGGATACCACGAATATCAGTGGAATGCGTGTGATAGTCGTGGACGCGCGCTTTCATCGGGACTATATTTGTTGAGATTAGAATCCAAAGACAGACGCGGATTCATTAAGATGCTGCTGCTCAAGTGAGTGCTGGGCGATTGGTATTCAACACGATAGAAGAAAACTCAGGCGTTGTTGCCCTGAAACTCTTTTGTCTGCGATATAACGGCCGCGCCGATAGAGTCGCCCCAGACATTGACAGTCGTCCGGCAGCGATCCAAAAACCAGTCGATGGCAAGGATGATGCCGATGCCTTCCAGCGGCAAACCAACCGCCGTGAGTACCAGACTCATCATGACAAGCCCGGCTTCGGGGATAGCGGCCGCGCCAACCGAGGCCAGTGTAGCGGTGAAGAATATGATAATCTGTGCACCAATTGAGAGATCGATACCATAAATCTGTGCGATAAACAGAGCCGCCACCGCTTCATAGAGGGCGGTACCATCCATGTTGATCGTCGCTCCCAGGGGCAGCACAAACGACGCTGCCCTTTCGTCGACCTTGTTTTTCTTCTCGACCGACTCCATTGTCACCGGCAGAGTCGCCGAAGACGAGGCGGTAGTAAAGGCGGTAGCCAGAGCCTGGCCCATATTCAGGAAATAGCCGAACGGGTTTCTCCTGCCGAAGAATATCAGAATAGTCGGCAGAGTTATTACGGCGTGAATCAGGAGGCCGAGGATGACTGTGAGGGAATACAGCCCCAGGGCGGTGAGCAACTCGTCCACCGACTCGCGGTTTTCGGCGACGATCCCGCCGATCAGTGCAAGAATGCCGATCGGGGCGAAATATATGATAAGCAAGACGAGCTTCATTATCGCGGCGTTGATGCCTTCAAAAAAGGCTATGACCGGTTTTCCTTTGTCTCCAATGACAGTCAGAACACCGCCAAACAGGAGCGAGAACACAATCAGCGGAAGAATCTTGCCTGTGGCCGCGGCGCCAAAGATGTTGTCCGGGACCAGGCCAACTATAACCTCGACTATCGTCCCCGCGCCTTTCATGGCAACAAACTCCGGGACCGCCGCTCCGATAGGCGGCACCCCCTCACCAGGCCGGATCAGATTTACCAGGATTATCCCGACCAGCACCGAGAAACCGGTCGTGGCCATATAATACGCCAGAGTCTTTCCGGCGGTTCTTCCTAACTTCCGGATGTCACCCAGGGATGTCACGCCGATGATTATGGATGCCACGACCAAGGGGACGACCACCATTTTCAGCGCGTTGAGAAACATCGTGCCGAGGAACTTGATACTCAGCATGAAATCACCCAGCCACAGCCCGCCCATAAGGCCGAGCACCGCCCCGGCAATCATACCGTATAGAATCAGATTGGCCGCTTTTTTATTCATGACATTCCGTGTTGAATTGTGAAAACTGAATTTGTCATAATAATACAAACAACGGATGACTCACACAATTAAAATTTTAGCTAAACGCTTGCTACTCACCGACGAATAACGATGTGCCTATCCACATGCCAAGAAATCACTTGACGCATATGTCATCGACGTATATGTTGTATGTGGAGCGGGCAGGACATTCTTATGAAGCTCCAGAATTTGTACAATCCACGCTTTACTTGCACGAGTCTTAACAGACGAGGAGAGAATCATGATGAGAACCGCCATGCTGTTAGTTGCAGCAGCCTTGTGTTTCTTGTCCTTCGGCACGGTCAACGCACAGGACGGTGCGTATACTCTCGACCATGTTGATGGACTAGTGGGACCGAACCAGCTCGGTACTGATGCCGAGATCACGTTCCACATTCGCATGAATAACAACACCGGCTACGCACTAAAGGGAATTACGAACGGCTTCCGGGTCTACAGCACCAACGGTGCTCAGTGGACCACTACCGTCCCTGACACCACGGGAGCCATCACGTCGGCGATGTTCGACGCACCGTTTATCATCAACACCTTCAGCATCACCGGCTCCGGCGCCGACACGGTGGGTTTTGGTGGCTTCAAAATGTTCGCCCCCGGAATACCAGCCGGGTTTAATGAAATCACATACACCATTATGATAGGACCGATTGCTCCGATGTACAATGGCGGCACCATTGTGCTGGATTCATCGTTTTATCCACCGATCTCTTTCTGGAAATGGTCGACCGACGGCGGTGACCGATTTCCTACCTGGGACGGTCCCCACTGGTTCGTAGTCAATGCCTGTCCGGGTGCGCCTGACAGCGATGGGGACAATTTCGGAAACAGTTGTGACAATTGCCCCGACGACTACAACCCAATGCAGGAAGACGCCGACATGGACGGCCTCGGTGACGCCTGTGATAACTGTCCGACCGAAGCCAATCCCGGCCAGGAGGACGGCGACGGCGACAATATAGGCGATGCCTGTGACAATTGTCCCGG
>JAUXCD010000163.1 GCA_030619085.1 Candidatus Zixiibacteriota bacterium | reverse complement strand
CCAGCCTCATAGATAACAGACCCGGACGAATGCACGAAACGATCGATCGGTTGCAGCAGCGAATCAAAAGCAGACACTGGCAGGTCAGAAAAGAGCATCACACGACGTATAAAACACCTTTCACAATGTGCGCGGCCGGACCACTCTGCATCAGTACATACTGTCGTTATTAACTCTTTTTTCATGGGCTTAAGTGGCTATTAAAAAGTGAAGTGGCGTATTACTGGCCAACTGTAGTGCCTTGTTATATCTATTTTCTGGTTTCAGCCTTATTGTAAATTAGGCCGCGTTCTCTTTTGCCAACAGCAATAACGTATATAACAATTTCACTATCATTTACTTCATATACTAAACGATAACCAACTGAGCGAAGCTTTACTTTATATACATCTTTAAACCCACGTAACTGACTAGCTTTATTACGTGGGTTTTGCATCCTTTCTTTAAGCTTTTTCTTAAATTGCTTTTGAATTGGAGGGGCTAGTTTTTTCCATTCTTTTAATGCGCTAGGTAAAAACTTGAGTTTATAGTTCATCAATATCTACTTCTATTGCCTTTCCTTTTTCGTGAGCACGATCATTAATTATTTGCGCAAGCTCTGAATCTTCTAATTTGTCCATGAGCCATTCGTAAGTTTCTGCAGGGATTAAATAGGCAGCAGGTACATTATGGTTAAGAATTGCGATAGGAGAGCCTTCAGCTTCATTTAGTAGAGCTGTGGGGTTTTTCTTTAGTTCTGAGATACTTGCAGAACAACTTGAAAGCACTTGTTTCATGGTATGAGCCCAATTTTTAATTAAAACCTAAATATAGGTCTAAATATAGCTCTTTTTGTAATTAAGCACAAGTGTGATTATTTGTGTGCTTTTGAGGTATCAATGTTTCTAATAAGTGGCGCATTGCATTTACATCTAACCGAATGTCAAGCCGCTTATTTTATGGCCCTAACGCTTGAACTCAGTTGATCCGCCATGCAGAGTGCAGCGAGGCGAAACGGCGTATGGCTGGGTCAACTGCAGTGACATGTTATGCATTATTTTCGACGATCCTCGATTACTGTATCTGGGGCAATCTCAAAGTACGGTCGTTTAAGTTCCAGATCATTTTTTCTAGACACTGAAATGTTATATCAGCGGAGCCGAAACCACAGCCCAAAGATTAACCGGCCCAAACATAAGGTCAGGCCAGTTAATTTTTCTGCTTCTATTATTACTTTTACTTCTATCTGTTTTTATCGTATTTTCTTTTTCTGCGGAAACATTCTCGTTACCATTTACCCGCATTTTGAATCGCCACAGCTGAGGCAGGTCATACAGCCATCCATACTGATGACAGCTTTGGTATTACATTTTGAACACAACATTGAGTTCGGGGGAAAGTCACTTGCTTCATTACTGCTTGCATTACTGCTTGAATCGGCGGTTGCTGCATTGTTTGATGCGCCAACATCCTTGCAGTTTATGGCTTCATACTCTTTTCTTTTTGCATCGAGCATCTGTTTCTGGTGATCATCCAGGCCATTGTCTTTGATCATGCCGATCATCTTCATGTGGCATTCGATGGCATCGCCGATTTCCGCAACCAGTGACGGTTTATATTTACCGCCCTTCTTGAAGTAACCACCACGAGGATCGAATACGCTGCGTAGCTCATCGACGAGGAAGGTGGCATCACCGCCTTTTCTGAATACGGCTGAGATGATTCGTGTCAGGGCGACGATCCACTGGAAGTGATCCATGTTTTTCGAGTTGATGAAGATCTCATATGGGCGGCGTATCTCGTGTTCTGTGCCCTGGTTTAGTAATACATCGTTTATCGTGATGTAGAGGGCATGTTCTGATTGCGGAGTTTTTATTTTGTAGGTAGAGCCGAGCAGCATATCCGGGCGTTGGAGTTTTTCATGCATCTGGATGATTTCTGCGCTTTCAGTTTTCTTGGCCGGCTCTGGCTCAGCGGCTGCTTCATTGGTTTTCTCTGCTGCGGCTGTATCTTTGCTAGCTTTTTCTTCTTTGGAGACGACTTCGTAGCCTACTATTTTGTTTTTTATTTCTATGGACATTTTCTTTTACCTTATAATTTTTATTATTGTTATCTGATTAGTTATCAAACATATTTCTGTCATTGCGAGCGAAGCGCGGCAATCTCCAGTTGTCATGGGGCAGCCACTTGGAGATTGCCACGGTCGCCTGCGGCGACCTCGCAATGACGATTGCAACGTTTTTCAACAACCTGTTAGACTACAGACGCGCACCGAGCGCGAGAGAAATGCTTGTCGCGATGAGGACTTTACTGTAACTTCGATCTGTCGATAACTTTAAGAAGCTGGATTGTTTCCATTAAGAAACGATCTGATGACCGGGAGGTTCGATTGGACGTTCGAGCGCAACTCAGAGATTTCATTGTCGACAATTTCATGATGGGTCAGGATGCTGCTGCGCTAACCGACGCCGGATCTCTGTTGGAATTGGGTATAATCGATTCAACCGGCGTTCTGGAATTGGTCGGCTTTCTTGAAGAGACGTTTCAGATCACGGTCGAAGACGACGATCTCGTTCCCGATAATCTCGATTCCGTCGACAACCTGGTCAAATATATACAAGGGAAAAGCAATTCCTGAGTTGAGGGTGATGCCCAGCTTGGCGCCGAGGATAAGCGTAGCGGCGGCCCGGCTAAAGGCCGTCGTTTTGTTCTTGCCTCAATCCTGCCACCGAATTAGGTTTCTCTTCATGGCGTTGTTGAACGGCTCGATTGCCGTGGCCGCTTCTTTTGACGCCCGCCGAGTAGCGAGATGATCAGACAATTGCTCAAAAGATTCATGCTGATATGCGGCGTTGTTCTCTGCTCTCCGCTGATCCTGTTGACCTGGCTCGAAGCGCTCATCATGGGCCGACAGTACGAGCGAGTGTTTGGCGGCTGCAAGGAGATCGTGTCGCTGTGTCCCACCATTATCGGCCAGTATCTCCGGCTCGGTTTCTACTGGGCAACCTGCAGGCAAGTGTCACCGGATGCCTGTCTGATGCTTGGCAGCATGCTCTCGCATCGGGATGTAGTCCTGGGACCTGGGGTAGTGTTGGGGGTCTACACGATCATCGGTCGCGCCGAAATCGGACCGAACGTTTTGTTCGGCGCGCGGGTGTCGGTTATCTCGGGCAAATACCAACACGGGCGGCCCGAAGAGCGTGTCACCGAGCAGACGGCGACCGAACAGTACGACCTGATCAGAATCGGCGGCAACAGTTGGATCGGTCAGGAGGCCGTTCTGATGGCCAATGTAGGAGAGAACTGTACGATTGCCGCCGGTGCGGTTCTTTACAAAGATGCTCCGGACAACAGCACTTTCATGGGTAATCCGGCGCGGAAAGTTAATCTGTAGGTGGACGATAGGCGCTGGACAAAAAGGAGAGCAAGGACATGCGATATGTTTGGATAATCGTTCTGGCCGGGTCGATACTGCTCAACATCGTGGCCGTGTGGGGGTTCTTCAATTACGTCAAGTACGGCGGCTCGCCGCTGGGCGATCTCAAGCGCAAGCTTACCGGTACGACTAAACAAACGGCTCCCACGATTCCCTATGCTCAGGCGAATGCCGACCTGCTGGACCAAATCGAGGCAGGTGTGGCCGACCCCCGGCGCATCGTGTTCCTGGGCGCCTCGATCACGCAACGATGGGATTTCCGTAAGTACCTGCCGGAACTTCCGATTGTCAACCGGGGCGTCGGTGGTCAGTTGGTCCCGGGTATCCTCACTCGCTACCACCGAGATGTGCTCGAGTTGAAACCGAAAGCGGTCATCATCAAATTCTGCTCCATTAATATCCGTCCTCAGATGCCGTTGAAGGTTCTGGAAGACGGTATGTCCATGTTGACTCAGTTGGCTGAGGCGAATGACATTATACCAATCGTGTCCACGATTATCCCGGCCGGGAAACCGGAGGCGCGTATCGGCGATTACTCGGTGGCCGACAGTTTGGCTCGATTCAATGACTGGGTGCGCGCATTTGCGTCTGAAAAAAACTACCACCTGATCGACTTCGCCGCAGCCATTGCCGACGATGACGGCTTGCTGCCACGCGACTGCTCGGTGGATCCGGTGCATCTGAACGAGAAGGGATACCAGATCGTCTCCGACGCGGTGCGCCCGGTGCTTCAGAAGGTGCTGGCTGCGGAGTAATGTCAATTTGTGGCGCCGGTGCACGAGGACGTACACCGGCCACGGAATCGGCTTCGCCGATGTCGAAACTCCTCCTACGGCGGACCTTCGGCGCAGGGGTTTCGACCTACGGTTCTGAGTGACAGACCTCACCCTGAGCGACAGACCTCACCCTGAGCGGAGTCGAAGGGCGAAGTGAAGTAGCAGTTCCGTGGGCGGCAGACGTCCCCGTCTGCCCCATCTGGTGCGGCGGACCTCACCCTGAGTGACAGACCTCACCCTGAGCGGAGTCGAAGGGCGATCTCGATTTGTTGACAGACTTGGCCCAGGAGGTTGCCGCGCTCCCTACGACACCAGTGTCTTTGGTCGCTCGCAATGACGAGAAAAGGACCTACAATTCCGTGGGCGGCAGACGTCCCCGTCTGCCCCATCAGCAACGCAGGCCTCAGGACCTACGATTCACTCTTAAGCTTCTTGCGATATTTTTTGTAACGCTCCAGGTACTCACTCAGCCGCTGCTCGCGACCTGTGGGAGTAGGGTGGTAGTACTCGGCGCCGACCAACTCCGAAGGAAAATACTCCTGGTCGGTGATGCCGTCGTCGTAATTGTGGGCGTACTGATACCCGTTGCCGTATCCGATATCCTTCATCAACGATGTCGGCGCGTTACGTAGTCCCAGCGGTACCGGTAGCGATCCCTTCTCGGTAGCATCCACCTGCGCCGCCTTGAATGCCGTGTAGACCGAGTTTGATTTCGGCGCACAGGCCATATAAATAACGGCTTGAGCGATGGCCAGTTCACCCTCCGGTGAACCAAGAAAATGATAGGCGTCGCGAGCGTTGAGGGTCAGGGTCAACGCATACGGATCAGCCAGGCCGACATCCTCCGTGGCAAATCGTACCAACCTTCGGATGATGTACATTGGATCCTCGCCGCCGTCGAGCATGCGAGCCAGCCAGTATAGTGAGGCGTCGGGATCGCCGCCGCGAATTGTTTTATGCAAGGCCGAGATCAGGTTGTAATGTTCCTCACCGGCCTTGTCATACAAAGCCAGACCCTTTTGATGCACCTGCTTGAGGTTTTCCAACGTGATTTGCTTCTCCGGACCGACAAAAGCCGCCGCCGCTTCCAAAAGCGATAACCCCCGCCGAGCATCGCCATCAGCCGCCGCCGCCATAAAGTCGAGTCCGGTGTCCTCTATAGATATGTTCAGAGGGCCCAGTCCCCGCTCCGTGTCGCTAAGGGCACGTTCCAGAAGAACCCTCACATCGGTCGAATCAAGTCGTTCGAGAACATAGACCCTCATCCGGGAAAGCAACGCCGAGTTCACTTCAAACGACGGATTCTCGGTAGTCGCCCCTATCAGCACAATGTCGCCCGTTTCGACATAGGGGAGGAAGGCGTCCTGCTGGGCTTTGTTGAAGCGGTGGATTTCATCGATGAAAATGTAGGTGCGCCGTCCCGACAGTTTGAAATAGCTGCCGGCTTTGGATATGACCGCCTTGACTTCTTTGATGCCCGACGTTACCGCCGAGAACGGTACGAACTGCCCTCGCGTTGTCTTTGCGATCAACTTGGCCAGTGTGGTCTTGCCGGACCCGGGCGGTCCCCAGAGAATGAGCGATCCGACGCGGTCATTCTCAATCGCCTGACGCAGCGGCGTTCCCGATCCGAAGATTTTGGTTTGCCCGACAAACTCTTCGATTGTCCGCGGCCTCATGCGATCGGCCAGCGGCACGGCTTGTTGGCGCGAGTTTTCAGACGGGGGCGATTCGCTTTCAAAGAAATCCATGCCGCAATATATCGGTGTGCACGCCGTGGTTCAATCACAAATTGCACGCTCTTAGATATCTCCGTGACCCTGGCCGCTCGCACGTGATCCGGGTATTCGCAGGACTTTCCCCAGAAATAGTTGAAGAGTTCTGCTAATGTAAATTGATCAAGGGGTTGGTGTTTTCAGAAAGAAGAACAACGTGTCATGCCGGACTTGATCCGGCATCCAGTGGAAAGGCGACAAGTCGCTTCCTCGCGCTACGCGGTGATAAATCACTTTCTCGCGCTACGCGCACACCATTTGTCATACCTGCTCCTTTTTGTCATTCCTGCGAAAGCAGGAATCCAGGCTTGCTTGCGTAGACTGGAT
>JAUXCD010000158.1 GCA_030619085.1 Candidatus Zixiibacteriota bacterium | reverse complement strand
GCTTCGCCGCGGTCTCTGGGATTGAGCATCTCATTAATGTGCGCCGCCATCTGAGCGCCGTCCTGCCAAACCAGCGATTTGAACAGAAAGAAACCGACTGCGCGGCTGGATGTATCGGTGCCTTCATCCTGATCGGTCATATCGATCGCGTGGCCCAGCGAACCTTCTGAAATACGTGCCAGAAGTCTCGCCCGCCCCTCTGAGACTTTGTGTTTCTCAACGAGATAATCAACCGCTGCCTGCTCCGGGATGCGCTCCAGCTTTATCTTCTGGGACCGCGACTGTATTGTGGGCAGAAGTGCCTCGGGGCGGGAAGCCGTGAGAATAATGACGGTGTCACGGGGAGGTTCCTCGATCAGTTTCAACAGGGCGTCGGCCGAGGCCGTTTTCATCAGATCCATCCGGTAAAACAACACCACCCGGGTGATTCCTTCGCCAGGCATCCGTGACAGGCTTTTCTTAATCTCACGGGCTACGGAGATGGGAATATTCGTTGACGATGTTGACGACGGAGTCCGAAACGGCTCCTCCCGTTTCAACTGTAGGATTTCGTTGATCAGTTCAATCTCCTCATCGGCGCCCTTGTGCGGCGGCAGCGGCACTGCGAAATACAAACCTTCGTGATTGAGGCCGAATATCTTCCGGCAGTTTCGACATTCACCGCAAGGCAGGATTGGGCCATCGCTTGTGTCGGAGCCGGGGTTACTCTCACAATTCAGCAGCGCCGCCAGCGAAATTGCCATCGCCCAGTGACCGCAGCCATCACCGCCGTGCAGCAAATACGTGCCGGCGATGCGGCCGGACACAAACGAGCGGGTCAGAATGGACCAAGCTCGAGGTTGAAAAGTGGCGATATTAAAAGGAATCAATTCTTATCCATTTCACGGGGTCGAGCGACTGACGACCCTCGCGCAGTTCGAATTTGATGAGACCATCGGGTCCCGAAGTTCCCAGCCTACCCTGCGAAAGCAGGTACTGACCCTCGGTAACTGAGACCTCTCCCATACCCGCATAGGTCGTATAGTACTGATTGTCATGGTTTATGATAACAAAATTACCGTAGCCACGCAAATTGCCCACGTAAGCGACCGAGCCGGACGCTACCGCGATAACCTCGCGGCCCGCACGCCCCTTTATGGTAATCCCCGGCGAGAATGACTTAAGCTTGGTGATCGGGTCCGTGGAATTTCCGAACGGAACGATTATCTTGCCCCGAAACGGTGACGGAAGCTGCCCGCGAAGTGATGCGAATACGGACGGTCCCTGCTGCTGACCGGCTCGCTGGCGCTCCAGTCTTGCCTTTTCCAGCCTGGCAATGATGTCTTCCATTTCACGCGCAGCCTGCTGCAGGGTCATCATGCGCTCGCTCTCATCCATTCTCTGACGGCGAAGTTTCTCCAGCGCTTTCTCCTGCTGCCTTTTCTTGCTCTTCTCCAGGGAGGTCGAGGTCTCTTTCTTCTTTTTAAGCTTGCGGACCTCGCTTCTGCGCCCGCCTAAATCCGTCAATTGCTCCTGGGACTGTCCCAGCAAGTTGGTGGCCTGCTCGACGTTACCGGATTCAAAACCGGCTACAGCGGTAAGGTAAATTACTTTGCGATTCAATTCCAGTTCGGCGTTCGGCGCGTCGGCGAAGCTGCTATCGGTGCGTTGGGTGGCGAAATAGAACTGGCGGATATTCCCCAGGTAACGTCGCCGCAGACGGTCGAGACCTTCCCGGTTCTCACCCAGACGTTCCTCTGCGGAGGTGATGTCGCCTTTGATCTTCTGCATCTCACGGTTGAGCCGGCCGATTACTTTCTGATTGGTGGTGATTTTCTGGTCGAACTCCGACACCCGCTTCTGAACGCTCACTTCTACGTTCTTCAGCGAATCAAGCCGCTGCTGACCCTGCTCCACTTCCTTCTGGATCTTCTCAAGTTCCTTCCTCTGTTGGAGGATGTCATCCTTGTCTTCGGCCTGGACCGCCGTGACCATCGTGACCATCACAACGGCGGCAAGTATAGCTAGTAAGCATCTCATTTGCACTACTTCAACAGTTTTCTGACACCAAAATATCCGCTAATCACACCCAATAGCGCCGTGGCACAGCAGAAAATGACAATCTCGTTGGTCGTAGGCACGATAATCTCAAACTGGCTGAATGCGATTTTTTGTCGTCCAAAGTAAATCAGCGCCCACCCCACCGCTGCCGAGATGCCCCCCATCAGGAATCCCTCGACCAGAAAAGGAAAGGCCACGAACAGCTTCCCGGCACCGAGCAGACGCATCTGCTGGAATCCGGCCGCCCGGGCGCGCGTCATCCACCGAATATTGTTGGCCGAACTGACCAGGGCGGTCAGAAGAATCAGTGCCCCCAGCACCATGCCGGTCCGCAAAATGATAGCGCGGGCCGATTCCGCCTTCCGCAGCCATCGGTGCCCATAGTAAACTTCGGAAACGCCTTCGAGACCTGCCACTTCCTCCTCGATACTCTCCATGACCGATGAATTCAGATACTCGGGTGCGAACGACAGAATAAACGAGCGGGGCAGCGGATTGGTAGTGTCATAACCGGCCAGCAGGTCAGTACCCACCAGGCGACTGAGTTCCTCGCGGGCCTGTTCTTTGGTGACGCGCTCGATAGCCTGTACTCCCTGAACCTGCGCCACCCTAAACTCCATATCCGGCACCAAGCTGTCGGTAACCTCCTCATTGAGAAACACTTCCATCCTGATGTCCGAAAGAAGGTCGCGGTAAAACACATCCGATGTTCCGGCGGCCACCCAGAACAGGTCAAACAGCAGAAACAGAAGCGTCAACGACAAAAACGAACTGAATGCAGTACCTGGGTTGCGGTAGAGATTTCGGGCAATCTCCCTGAGCAGATGACTTATCCTTGTCATACCAATGTCCCCTGCTCGAGCCGATAAGAATCGGTGTTGGGTATCTCGCCCGGCGGTGTCTCCGAACTCAGAATAACCATCGAACGTCCAGATAACGACAGCTTCACCAGATATTCGAATATCCTCTGGTAGGTTTTCCGGTCGAGTCCGGCTGAGGGTTCATCAATAATGATCAGCGGCTGGTTGGCGATAGATGCGCGCGCGAACTGCACCAGACTGTTTTCTACGCGAGTAAGTCTGTGGGGAAATTCCGAGGCCTGCTTCAGCAGTGAGAATTCTGTCAACATCTTCAAAAGCCGGTCACGTCGCACTGATTTGCTCTCTGCCGTCAGCACCAGTGGGAAAGTTATGTTTTCGGCCACCGTAAATGACGGAATCAGCGAGAATATGCCGCCGATCCCGCCGATTTTCTTGCGAATCTTCTTAATAAGTCGCTTGCGACCCGGTTTGATGATCTCCCCGAAAATGGCCACTGAGCCGTCATCGGCAAACCGTTCTCCCACCAACAGTTCGGCCAAGCTGCTCTTGCCCGATCCGGCCGGCCCCGTTATCACCGCCGTGCGACCGGCCTCCAGCTTGAGATTCAGGTCGCGGAAAACCTCATCACCGCGATCCGAGGTCATGTAAACGTTGTCGAGTTCTATTACCAGCTTGGAGGACATGTCCTTATTAACTCCCGCGTCGGTGGTAGTTTGACATGAGTCGTAAATTTACTTAACTTCCGCTCAATCAATTGAAACCTGTTTGGACGCTTCGACAAATGTTACAAAGTTAAAACCCTTATGACAATCCTAAAAAGCCTTATGAAAAGATGCACCGCCACCCTGCTGATTCTACTAATTACATGTACAACGGTTTCGTCCCAGGGATGGAACAAGATTGATTTTCCATCCACTGAGAAACTGACCGGGGCCTTTTTTGTCCACCCCGACACCGGTTACGTGGTGACCTCGGGGGGGAAGTGCTACCGCACCTTCGATGCCGGAAAGCTCTGGGAAGGTTTTGACGTCACCTACGGCCGCACTCTCGAAGACCTCTTTTTCTTCAACGCCGACACCGGTTTCGTCTGCGGTCAGGCTGCTGCTCTGTATGTTACCTACGATGCCGGGTACACCTGGGAGGACAAATCCTTCGAAGACACCTCGGCATGGCTTTTTGACATGGAGATGTTCAGCCGAAACCACGGCATGGCGATTGGACTGAAACCCGAGGGTGACAACCGATTCGGCGGTTTCGCGGTGCGCACCACCGACGGTGGCAAGACCTGGAAATCTCAAAAATCACTCGGCATGGGCTACAGCCGGATTCTTACCGGTGCGGATTCGACCGTGTATCTCGTCTCCTTCGGGCGCCTCCATATCTCACATGATTTCGGCAAAAAATGGGAGACTCGCGTCACGTACGACGGCAGCCCCGCCCGGACTCTGGCCGTGCATGACAAGACGATGGTGCTGGCCGGGATGGGCGGAACCATTTACTATTCGCATGATCAGGGCCAGACCTGGTTTCCGTCGCAGCAGGATGTCGACAAGCTGTTTCTGACGGCCGTGATGGTCAATGACTCCGTTGGATACACCGGCGGCATCAATACCACGATTCTGCGGACCGCCGACGGCGGACGTACGTGGAACGAGGAACTTCTGGCGGTCTCTGCTTTCCAGGTACACGACCTGTTTTTGATCGGCAACCGCCTCTATGCGGTTGGCTCAGGCGGCAATATCATTTACAAGGAAGTGAGATAAAATGAATGAAATGCCTGTTCGTTTAGTGCAGACGCTCGTGGTTCTGACACTGACCATTTTTCTGGTTGGCTGCTCTCAATCACGGTATCCGTCCGATGTTGCCAAAACGCTCGAGGCGGCCGGTGACAACCGCGTTGAACTGGAAAAAGTGCTGGCGCACTATTCCGCGCCGGAAGACTCGCTTAAACTCCAGGCGGCGTTTTTCCTGATCGGCAATATGGAAGGCCATTGCTACGCCACCTATGCGCTGCGCGATACCGCCGACGCCGACATTGATTTCGATGTCCTCGACTACGTTAATTTCGAGGCCCTCCTGGTCGCGGCCGATTCTATCGAGAAAGAACGCGGCGAAATGGATTTCCAGCGGGGCGATAAGACGCTCGATGTTGAGACTATCACCTCGGATTTCCTGATCGAACAGATCGACTACGCCTTCCGCGCCTGGCGCGAGAAACCGTGGGCGCAGGGATTCTCGTTCTACGAGTTCTGCCAGTATATCCTCCCCTATCGAGGCAGCAACGAACCCCTGGAAAGCTGGCGTCGTCCGTTCTGGAAGAGATATATCGATATCGCCGATAGCATGACAAACCCGAGCGACCCAATCGAGGCGGCCACCCTGATTAACGATGACATCATGTCCTGGTTCGGCTTTGACCCCCGTTTCTACTATCATCCCACCGACCAGGGTCTATCGGAGATGCTGGCTAACGGTGTCGGAAGGTGCGAGGACATGACCAATATCACTATCTACGCCATGCGCGCCAACGGCCTGGCCGTTACCTCTGACTACACCCCGCATTGGGCCAACTCCGGCAACAATCACGCCTGGAACGCTATTATCACGCCTGACAGCGACGTGATCCCGTTCATGGGCGCCGAGGCCAACCCGGGGCATTACGGCCTTGCTAACAAGCTGGCCAAAGTTTACCGCAAATCGTTCGGTCAGAAGAAGGACAATCTTGTTTTTCTGAAGAGGAAGCAGGAGAAAATTCCACCGTGGCTGGGTGGCAAAAGTTATATCGATGTTACCGCTCACTATGTCGACGTGTGCGATGTTACGGTGGCTCTCACCGCCGAAATCCCGGACTCGGTCGATATCGCATACCTGTGCGTGTTCAACTCCGGCGAGTGGAAAGCGATCCATTGGGGACATATAGAGAGCAGCACTGCCACGTTTACCGATATGGGAAAAGAGATTGCGTATCTGCCGGCGTTTTACATCAACGAAGAAATCAGCCCGGCCGGACCGCCGTTTATCCTGCATGATGATTGCAGCCTGACTGAGCTTGAGCCTGATACTGTCGAGCATACTACGGTGATGTTGACCTCGACCACCAGGCGCAAACAGGAGATCTCCACCGACGGCGTGGCTAAGACGTTTTTCACCGATGGTCAGGAGTACGAACTATCTTACTGGGATAATGGCTGGCAGTCTGTGGGGACGGCGCAGGCAGGCAATAAGCCGCTGAAGTTTGACAATGTCCCGGCCGTATCGCTTTACTGGCTGGTGGCAAAGGATTCCGACAAAGAAGAACGCATCTTTACTATCGAAATAGACCGCCAGGTCTGGTGGTAGCTGAAGGCAGGCAGACTTCTTCCACGCTTGGGCGTGATCTTAATTGATATAAAAAGATGGTGCACAATCCTGTGCACCATCTCTCTGATACTTAATCCTAACAACAAACTGACAAAAGCCGGCGCTGGCCGATCAGTCCTTCATGGAAGCCAAAAATCGCTTATTGTCTTTTGTCTTTTTCAGGCGGTCCAGCAAAAACTCCATGGC
>JAUXCD010000121.1 GCA_030619085.1 Candidatus Zixiibacteriota bacterium | reverse complement strand
CTTCCATGATTGACTCCGAAATCACCGGGTGACCGAAAATCAGGTTGCCCAGTTGGGTAACAGTCAGACCGCGATTGATCGCCAGCGCCGCGGTGTGGATAATCTCGGTGGCGTGAATTCCCACCGCATGCACGCCCAACAGCTTGTCGGTCTTTTTGTCACCGACAACCTTGACCTCGCCGGCGATCTCGTTTTCTGCATGAGCTTTGCCCAGTGCCCGAAGCGGGAACTTGCCTATCCCGACCTCGTGTTTTTCCGCCGCCGCTGCTTCGGTCATCCCTACTGAGGCCACTTCCGGGTGGGTGAAAATCACCGAGGGCACGCCCAGATAGTTCTTCTTCGCCTTACCGCCAAGGGCATTGTCAACCGCCACGCTCCCGTCGTGGACCGCCGTGTAGGCCAGAAGGATCTCGCCGCGAACATCGCCGATTGCAAAGATATTCTTTACGCTGGTGCGCATATCGGCCGAGGTCTTGATTGAGCCGTTTTTGTTGAGCTTCACCCCCACTTCGTCAAGGCCGAGATCCTCGGTGTTGAACGCGCGACCGACCGAAACCAGCACCTGGTTGGCATCGACCATCTTGCCGTCGGACAGTTTCGCCGTCGCTCCATCCGGGCCGGGAGAAATAGACTCCACCTTCGTGCCCGGGTAGAACTTCACCTTGAGCTTTTTCAGTTCGCGTTCGATAAGTTTCGAGCTGTCGGCATCCTCCATCGGCAGCGCCCGCTCGAGCATCTCCACCATCGAGACCTCCACCTCCAGCATCGACAGCATAAAGGCCCATTCACAGCCGATCACGCCAGCTCCTATAATGAGAATGGATTTCGGAAGGTTGTCCAACTCCAGCAGATGGTCCGAATTGAGGATACGCTTGCCGTCGAAGGGGAAAGCGGGAATCGTGGCCGAGCGCGAGCCGGTAGCGATAATGATATTGTCCGCCTGAAGCTTGATATCGGCACCATCTTCGGCGTGCACGGTAACCTCGTTGGGGCCGGTGATTTTGCCGAATCCGGCGATATGGTCCACGCCGTGCGATTTGAAAAGCTGGCCGATGCCGCCGACCAGGGTGCCGACGATCTTGTCTTTCCGGGCTTTCATGGCGGTCCAGTCGTACACCGGGGGAGCCGCCAATTTGATGCCGAAAGACTCGGCGTGTTTCATTTTGACGTATTGGGCCGCGGAGGCAATCAGGGCCTTCGAGGGGATACATCCCCGGTTAAGACACACCCCGCCCAGTTCGGCCACTTCAACCACGGCAACTTTGGCGCCCTGGAGAACCGCCTTGATTGCGGCCGTGTAACCGCCGGGGCCTCCACCTATTATGACAATATTATAGCGTTCGATTTTGGTAACTCCTGCTTTGAAAGTCAAGACCTTATGGCGTAGAAAATAAGCGGATTGGCCGGTTTTGGCAAGGAAGTTAAGCACAAAAAATGCACCCGGCGGCCGGCGATGTCTTCGCCGAGTGGCCCCCGAAGAAACCGCCAAAAAAATCTCATAAAGGCCTTCAAAAACCGCTTGACAAGCCCGGAATTTCTATTATTTTGGCATGCTTTTATTAAACAAAAATACATCTTTTATTAAACTTTTTGAAACTGCGGATTTGAGTTGATTGTTTAGGTAGACCATGATGGATCTGAGAATAGGCAAAAAGATAAAGGCTCTCCGGCAGGCATCGGATCTCACCCAGGCCGAGCTAGCCAACCGGGCGCGTCTAACGAAGGGGTTTATCTCTCAGTTGGAGAACGACCAGACCTCTATCTCGCTGGACTCGCTGGCCGATATTCTGGAGGCTTTGGGCGTGTCGATACCGGAGTTCTTCACCGATACGGGCGAGGCTCAGATCGTCTTTAAACCATCCGAGCGGGTGGCGGTCGAAGACCAGGGTGCTGAACATTTTGAGCTTCTGGTTCCGGGTTCGACGAACAACCTGATGGACCCCATTCTGGTTCAATTGAAACCGGGCGATGAGCTTGAAATGCGAGACCCCCACCCGGGTGAGCAGTTTGGATATGTTCTCAGGGGCACCGTGACGCTCAAGCTTGGCAAGAAAAGTTATAAGATATCAAACCGGCACTGTTTCTATTTTAAGTCTGATCAACCGCATCAGATTTTGAACAGCAGCGCCAAAGACGCTACGCTGCTGTGGGTGACAACCCCGCCGCAGATGTAATTGGTAACCATATACCTCGAGCCTTGGGAAGGAGGGATCCGAATGAAGAAGCTGGGACGACATTTGATCGTAGAACTCGCAGATTGCGACCGGGATATTCTAAACGATGCTGAAAAACTGGAATACCATATGAATGAAGCTGTCCGACAATCAGGCGCTACTATCGTGCGCTCAGTTTTTCATCGGTACAACCCCCAGGGTGTTTCCGGGGTCGTGGTAATTGCGGAATCCCATATCTCTATTCACACCTGGCCGGAGTACGGCTACGCGGCGGTGGATTTCTTCACCTGCGGCAATGCCGTCGATCCCTACAAAGCTTACGAGTACATGCGGGAGAAGCTGGACTGCCAGTCACCCCTGATCAATGAAATCAAACGCGGTATTCCTTCGGACACCGACGAGGTCATCAACCACAAATCGATTTCGGCTCCGCTGGCGAGCCCGGTCGCCTCGAAGTAAGGCCGCAACCATGACCCCCCTGTATGATATCACCGATATCCAGCAGCGTCCGTTTCACAACGGGCCGGATGTCGCCCTGCTGCGCGACCTGTTCAACCGCCGGGATATCGCGACGCCGACGCTGATTATGTCTCGCTCCGCCATCGGGCGCAACTACCGAGCCTTGCAGGAAGCATTGCCACGGGCCGCGATTCACTATGCCATCAAGCCCAACAACCACCAGGTCATTATCGACGAGGTGAAAAATCAGGGCGGCAGTTTCGATGTTTGCTCCGCCGGGGAAATTGATCTCGTGGAAAAGAGCGGCGTTGACCCGGCCACGATGATTCATTCACACCCGATAAAATCCTTGCCGGAATTCGACCACGCCGTCGGCAAGGGTGTGCGTCTGTTCGTGGTGGACAATCCCGAGGAAGTCAAAAAGCTCGCGCGGTACACGGACACAAAGCTGAAGATAGTGGTTCGTTTTCGCATAAATACCAACACCACCGCGGTGGTGAACCTGCAGTACAAGTTCGGGTGCACGGTCGACGACGTTCTTCCACTGGCCAACCTGATCAAAGAGTCCGGCCACGAGTTCTACGGCCTGTGCTTCCATATCGGGTCGCAGTGCATCTACTCGAAGAACTACGTCAAGGCCATCAGGACCGCTCAGAGACTGATCAACCGGCTGGACATGGCCGGATTCGACACCCGTCTGCTTGATATTGGTGGCGGTTTTCCGGTGGAGTATGTGGAACCGGTGCCGCCAATCTGTGAGTTCTGCGCCCCCATTGCCAGAGCCCTCGACCGCCATATCCGTCCCGGTATCAAAATCATCAGTGAACCCGGCCGCTATATCGCCGCCACCCCGACTACCCTGTTGGCCGGCGTGGTCGGAAAAGCTCTACGCGACGGCAAAATGTGGTACTACCTTGACGATGGCCTCTACTCGACCTTCTCCGGAATGCTCTACGACCAGTGCCAGTATCCGGTAATCACTGATCGCACCGGGGACCATAAGCTTTCCGTCCTTGCCGGCCCGACTTGTGATTCTTTTGATGTAATTTACGACGGTTTGATGCTGCCGAATTTGGAGGTTGGCGATCGAGTCGCTTTTGCCGCAACCGGTGCCTATTGTGCCGTGTCCGGTTCCAACTTCAATGCCCTGCGCCGTCCGGAATATATAATAGCCGATTAGGTAGTGTAATGGACAAAAAACCGACCAGAATTGACGAAGCCTATATTACCGAGGAGGGCATGACCGACCTGTGGAATGTCTGGTATAACGAACTCCACAACGGTCAGTCAGGCCTGACACTGAAAATCGACCGCATTCTCGAATCCACTAGGTCCGAGTTCCAGCGCATTGAGGTCATTGAAAACAAAGACTTCGGCAAACTCCTGGTGCTGTATGGCTCGCTGATGGTGGCCGACAACGACAACAACGCCTACAACGAGATGCTGGCCCACGTGCCGCTGTTTGTGCACCCGGCGCCGAAAAATGTCCTTATCATCGGCGGCGGTGACTGCGGCGCACTCACCGAGGTCACCCGGCACGACGATGTCGAGTCGGTGACCATGTGTGAACTCGACAAGATGGTGGTGGACATATCCAAAAAACACTTCCCCAGCCTAACCGAAGGCCTGAAAGACCCGCGGGTCAAGGTTGTTTTCCAGGACGGCCAGGATTTTATCACCAATGCCACGCAGAAGTATGACGTTATCATACTTGACCTGTCCGATCCGGTCGGCCCGGCGGCCGATCTTTTTCAGAAAGCATTCCACCAACAGGTCTATGACTGTCTGGCCGACGACGGCATCCTCGTAGCCCAGAGTGAATCACCGTTTTACAACCAGCGAACCGTCAAGGCTATCTACAAAAACCTTCGGCAGGTCTTCCCGCTGGTAAAGATGTACACCTGCTTCATGCCGATCTATCCGTCGGCCCTGTGGTCATTCGCCTTCTGCAGCAAGAAGTATCACCCTGTCCAGGATTTCCGCGCCGACAAGTACAACCGCCTCAATCTGGACACTCAGTACTACAACAACGAGGTTCATGGTGCATCCTTTTTGCTCCCCCAGTTCATCAAGAAGACCATCGGCGAGTAATATCCGCATCGTTATCGATAGCCGCCACTTACTGTGGTGCCTACACCGACGAGCTGCGAGAAGTTGACAAAACCCGCGAGCAGATCATAGCCGACATCACCGACCAGGCGGAGACACTCAAGCGGCTCAATTACCGCCTGCTGGACAATTTCCTCAATCTATAGATCAGAACTGAACACAAAAAAAAGGACGCCGGGCATCAAACCCGGCGTCCCTGTATATAACTTTCAGTCGTCAGTCGGCGGAGAGCCTACATCATCTCGTATACTATTGACAGCCTGACGTTCATGTCTTCGTTGTTATCCGCGCCATTGATGAATTCAAAGCCCCGGAGGAACAGGCTCGGATCCGTCTGCGTGTCGATGTGCAGACGGTTCCAGTGGAAGCCGAATCCGAGGTAGGTTTCGTTATCGGGATTACGTCTCACGAACTCGGAATTGTTCGTGATATCCTCGTTAGAGGTGTTGTCCCAGTATGAAGTGGCACCCAGGCGCACATCCATCCACCGGAACACGTCAGCGTCCACACCCACCTTGAAATACGGGAAAGTAACATCTTTGGCGGAGGCCTCATTGGTCGCGGAGCCGTCCGGCGTGAACTCACCCTTGAGCTTGTCATAGCGAAGGCCGAAATCAATCACGGCCAGCACGTTCGGGGCCGGGATGTACTGCATACCGATACCGAGGTCAACGACCGAATTGGTGTACTTGTCGGTTTCCACCAACAGTATCGTGCTCAGATTGGCCGGGTCCTTATCGTAGTACTCCGCCTCGTACTTGCCGTACATGAGGCCGATATGACCGATGAAGGTGTAGGACGGGCTGTACTCGTAGAAGCTGCGAGCCATGAAGCTGATTTCACGGTTACCCTTGGACTTCGTTTCGTCGTAAGCCGCCGGGGAATCATCGGTGTCCTTGTCCTTGAAGCTGATGACGTTCATACCCGCCGAGAGGTCCAGCAGACCTTCGTTGAGAGTGAAGCCGACCTTGAACTTGTAGATCCCCAGGGACTCGTCATCCTTGGAATCATTATTGGCGCCGACATATCCGGGCACGATGTCATTGTTGCGGCGGGACGAATGGACCATTCCGAAATGAACGCCGAACATGTTTTCACCCAGCTTCCGACCATACACCAAATCCATCCTCTTATTGGAGGCCAGGAAGGTGGGGTCATCAAAATCGACATACAGGCTGCTCTGGCCATACCCGAACATATTGAAAAACGGGTTATACCACATGCCCGGTAACTCCGGAGAATTGTTGTGGAAATAGGTGGCCAGATACCACGGCTTTTCCTTGGTGCCGAATTTCCAGTGAATCCCCAGCTTGGCGAAGTCATCATTGCCGAACTCACCGGTCACCAGGTTCGGCCAGTCGCTGATGCGCGACGGGAACAGGAATATGTTGGCCTCGTCAAGAAGCAACATATTGTTGTCACCCATAGTGAGAACACGGGTCTCGGTCGCGCTGATGCTCATCACCGAAATGATCAGCAACATGGTAGTAAAGATAGCAATTTTCTTCATGAGTCTCTTCCCTTTATATGAATTCATGGTTTATCCGAGAATCGCGCTTGCTCGCGCACACGCGCGATTATTCTCTTCATCTCATAAGCACTCCTCCTTAGTACATAAAGCGGATCGTCTGCTTACTTTTATCAATAGGTATATCAATTCCTCTGCTTCAAGCGAAACGACCATAGCAGTCATTCCGTTCCACTCGTAAACGTAATTCCTGAAAACCCAAAAACAAGAAAAAAATTCGTCGCCCTGCCGGCCCCGGCCGCCCATAGTAGCTAATGCCGAGTATTATAATCTATGAAACGTCCGTTACACATTATCGTTTAACTTCCTGCCAGATTTCTTCCAGTTCCTCCAGCGAGTAGCTGTCAAAACTCCGCCCCGATTTCTGCACGTGCTGATCGAGTTTTTCGAACCGGCCGCGGAATTTTTCCAGCGCCTGCTTGAGGGCGCGTTCCGGATCAATCTCGCTCTTACGCGCCAGCGATGCGGTCGCGAAAAGAAGATCGCCGATCTCATCGGCCAGTCTCTCGCGGTCACCACTGGACGCCGCCTCCCGAATCTCATTTAGTTCCTCGTCGAGCTTATCAAGCACCTCATCAGCCGTTTTCCAGTCGAAACCGACACCGCCGGCCTTCTCGCCCAGGCGATATGCCATCAGAAGCGCAGGCATCGATGCGGGCAGTCCGTTGAGTACCGACTTCTTCTCGCCCGAGTTGATCTTGATATTCTCCCACTGGTCACGCACCTGTTTGGGATTGAGGTCCTTTTTCTGCTCGAAAACATGGGGATGGCGTCTTATAAGTTTGTCCGCAATGCTGTTTATGGCATCATCAATCTCGAATGCGCCTCTCTCCTTGGCCAGTTGGGCGTGGAAAACTACCTGGCAAAGCAAATCACCCAGTTCTTCACACACGGCGGCGGAGTCGTCACTCTCGATAGCCTCCACCAGCTCATAGGCCTCCTCAATCAGATACGGTATCAGGCTGGCATGCGTTTGTTTACGGTCCCAGGCACATCCCTGGTCGGAGCGGAGGATTTCCATAATCCGCACCAGCTTCTCAAAAGGGCTGGTCTTGGGGTCAAAAATCGAAGTGTCCAAATCTTTCATAACTGACGATATTATCCCTGATAGGTATCTTTCTTGACAAACAGCCAGGGCCGGACTATAATTCATGTCCTTAACCAGCCCGGGCAGTTATTGGTCGGCAAATATAAAGAAATAAACTAAGATGAGCAAGAACAACGACAGTAAGAAAACTAAAACATCAGCTTACGCACCGGCTGAGGTTGAAGATAAGCTCTACCAGAAGTGGCTGGATGCCAAGTATTTCCACGGCGACCCCAACTCGCCGAAGGAACCCTATACCATTGTCATCCCTCCTCCCAATGTAACTGATATCCTCCATCTGGGCCACGCTCTCAATAACACTATCCAGGACATTATGATTCGCAAACATCGCATGGAAGGGTTTGAGACCACCTGGATTCCGGGTGCCGACCATGCCGGAATCGCCACCCAGGTTATAGTCGAAAAGCAGTTGGCCAAGGAAGGCACCACGCGCCGTCAAATCGGCCGGGAGAAATTCCTCGAGCGGACCGCCGAGTGGGCCAGCCGCAATAAGGAACTTATCCTCGGGCAGCTCAAGAAGCTGGGCTGCAGTTGTGACTGGGAGCGCACCCGCTTTACTCTCGATGAAGACCTTTCGCGAGCGGTTACCGAAGTTTTTAAGCACCTGTACGAAAAGGGGTGGATATACCGTGGTCACCGCATCGTCAATTGGTGCCCGTCGTGTCAGACGTCGCTGTCCGATGACGAGGTCGAACACAAGGATTTCGAAAGTCATCT
>JAUXCD010000184.1 GCA_030619085.1 Candidatus Zixiibacteriota bacterium | reverse complement strand
CGTCTCACAAAACTCGGGATCACATATAGTCCGCCCAAGACCAGCCGAAGTCGGCTATATGTATATGGTGATTACGTCAGAATACTGAGTGAAGGAACAGAAATGTCTTAGCCGGGCACCCCACCCGCTGTGCGGTCTGCCAAAGCCAGGAGCAGCCAGGGGATCAAGGAGCGGACGCCGGCGTCTGCCGCCCACACACAATCGGTAACGGGCCGAACTAAAAGTAACGGTTGCGTTGCTCCCTTCGTTTTTGGACATTGCCTAAACTAAGAGCACCAACTCCGGAGTATTGACCGTGACCGCAAACATCCGCTTCGAGCCGTTCACGAGAGACAACTGGGAAGACGCCCTGAAACTTCAGGTCGATCCCTCACAGAAGAAATTCGCGCCATCGGTCGCCGAATCGCTGGCCGCCGCCTATATCAAACCCTGGGATGAAGCCCTTGATCCTTATATCATCTACGACGGGGAGACGATAGTCGGGTGTTTCTATCTGTCGTACACGCCCGGCAGCGTGGACAACTATTGGATCGGCGGGTTCATAATCGACAGGCAACATCAGGGCCAGGGGCTGGGCAAGGCGTCGCTGAAGGAGATCCTTCACTTTGTCGGCAAGCTGCACCCCAACTGCCGCGAGGTTAATCTGACGGTGGAGAAAGATAACATCGTGGCGCAGGGGCTGTACAAGAGTCTGGGGTTCGGTGACACCGGCAGCGTCAACAAATACGGCGAGATCATCTACACCCTGAAAGTCGCGCAGACTGATTAACAGCGATCAGGCGGTCTGTTCCGTATCAAAGACTGTCGGCGAGGCAGGAAAACGAATCGGTCACTTCGTAATACTTGTACGGGCGCGCGCGGGTCGTATAGAAAACTCGCTGCGGCAACATCGGGTAATTCTTCCCGAAATACTCATTTAGAATTACACGGAAGCTGTTGACCGGCGTGATGTTGTGCGAAAGCAGCGAATCTCCGCCGTCGGGAAGGTAATAAGCGTTGAGGATCGGGAATCGCTCGTGAATGTTTGACTTGGCAAGACTCGACCACGAAAGCTCGGTTCCCGGGCCGTGATCACCCTGAATGACGATTATCGGCGGCGTGCCCGATTGCGCCAGGATGCCATCGACCACCTCTATGATTCTCTTGGACAGGTAGAGTACCTGGGGACCGTAGCCGTTTTTGTAGTCGGCCATATCGCCGCCCTGGTCTGTATAGTGGTCGCCATCGGCAAACGAGAATCCCCAGTCACGCTGCACGGCCCCGCCGTTTTCATCGAACACGCAGGGGGGATGCGGACAGACAAGGTGAGCGAAGACGAACTTGGGATCGCGGATATTGTCGAGGTCAGTGAGCTTATCGAGGATGTATTCCACTCGCCTTCGATGCAGCGCGAACGGAGACTTTTCCTCGGAGATCCAATAAGGGATCGGTGTGTAGCCAAGCAGGACATTGTGAAACTCGCTCAACACGAAACTCGGCTCGAAATAGTAATGGGCCGAATGTATTTCAGTCGGTCTGTGCCCCGAGGCAAAGGTGACGTACTTGTATCCCAGCGGCGTGAGGTCCCCCATCACTTTATTGTGAGCAAGCAGACGTGAAAGCGGTCCACGGTCGAAACTCTCCGGGTCAAAATTGCCAAGTTCGTGCACGTAATTAAAATTCATTGTCGCGGCCACTGATTGCAACGTGGCGCAGTAGTTGGCCACGGCACTGTCGACAACGAAGAACCCGCGCCGGCGCAGAGAATCCACGAACCAGCTGTTGTCGACAGAGAACATCTCCCTGAGGACATCCTCCCGCCCGAATGCATCGAACACGAGGAAATAGATATCAGGGAGATTCACCACCCCGGGCGGAGTCTCGGCGGATATCACGGTGGCAATCTCATTGCCCGGTCGGGTGATCAGGGCATGCGATACCAATCCAACCTGCAGCACCACCAGTATCACGGCGGCGGCATTGAAGGCCCGCGTCAACCCCTGCAAGGTACGCTTGGTCCGCAGGAGAAAGATCAGCACGCCGGCTACAATCAAGACGATAACCGCAATGGCGGTGATATTACCGGCCGTAGCGCTGGGGGATTGGGAGAAGAGGCCCATGCCGATGCGGTAAAGGTGCCCGTAACCGAAAAACAACAGCATGACGACCGAGATGAGTATGGAACGTCGGGCGGTATCGCGAATTACGAAAACGAGCAACGCCTGCAAAATAATGACGGCCATCACTACCAGCACCAGCGGCGTGAGAACGTCGGCCATCGACATCTCAGTAGCATTTTGGGCATACAAAAACAGGACCGGGAACATGCCCAGCAAGAACGGATGTAATAGCGCTGCCTTCATCAATTCGCCTCCCTGCTTTTCATCAGATAGATCGTTCGCTTGGATTCATGCACCTGCTTTGAATCAATAACCTCAAAATACGATTCGAATGATTTCTCAAAATTCACCTGGTCATAGCCGTCAAAGATATCCTCGCGGCTGGACAAAAGCCGTTGCACCATCGAGTCACTCTTGGGTACGAACTCGATAATAAGCGTCTTGCCGATTTGCGCCAGGTACGCGGCGATACGGTCGAACGGAAGGTTGTTGGAAATAGCCAGATGATGCAGCAGCGCCAGCGCCATCACGCAATCGGCCGGCCCCCGGTCGGCCAGCGACATCCGCTCGTTGTGTGCCCAGCCCAGGGCGGCCGATGGGTTGGTCATATCCAGCACCAGCGGCAGAGTATTACCGATGTTGTCGCGGCGGCACTGAAGGTAATTGTTCTCCACGGCGACCGGGTCGAAGTCGAACGCGACCGTGTGAATACCCAATTTGGCGGCTATCCGACTGAACACGCCCACATTCGCCCCCAAATCCCACACGAAGGACGGTTTGAGATCGGCCAGGTATTGCTCCACCAGCCGCTTCTTGTCATCCATGGCATCGTCTGAGTAGTTGACCTCGTCGTAGTATTCGGCCCAGGTTGTTTTCGGAAGCGACCAGTTCAGTTTGCGAACCGATGCCTGCAGGTTATCTATCAGTCCTCTTAACGAGCGCAGGCTCATCAGGCGCCCGCCACTGCTGCCGGAGGTCCGGGCATCGCCATATTTCTTCTGTGCTTTGGCATGCAGGTGAATATGCGTCAACAACGAGAACCTCAGCCAGCTTGAAAGACCCAGCAGTCGCGAGGCCAGGTCAAGCTCGATACCATCCAGGTGCACTCGCAGAAGCGCCGAAAGGCGCACATCGCGCCTCGCCATCAGCGCCAGCGGGGCCAGGAAATGCCGGCAGAACTGCGCATACGCCACCCACGGCTGCCCCTCGCGGTATTGTTCGAACGACAGCGTGTCAATAAGCATCGGTTTGCCATCGACAAACTGGATATTGTACGCCGAGGCATCTTTCAGGCTCATGCCGTGATCCAGCGCGCGCTGTTGAATTGTCAGTGTCGCCAGGGCGGCATCCTTAAGTTGACTGAACGACCACTCGTACGGATATGAAACAAACGGCACCGTCTGCGGCGCGATAACAAGATAGGCGTCATCGGTGACGGCCGGCTCAGAAGGCGCATCGACGTGTGGTATCAGCATTTTGTGGTCGGTGAGATCTTTGTAGAGGCCGCTTTCGAGCAACAGGTCATACTGTTTTTGATATGATTTATTTACCTGTCGGTAGATTTTCCCGTCGCGAACGAATATATGTCCGCTGGGATCGCGAAACGAGGCCGGATGGAAAAGATCATCGGTCATTGCCGTCGGTCTCTCTGTCTTTCCCTTTCGCTCCCGTGAAGAATCGTTTGATATTGCCCCAGAAGACTTTCAGGGCAAACATCGCCCCCAGAAGGCCCGCCAGCAAAAGCTGGAAGAGATAGCTTCCGATCGAGGGATCGATATAGGCGGCGGCGCGGTCATACCACACCACGACAATCATGGCCGACATGGCCATGATGAACAGTCGCTGGGAGTTTTTTCGCCCGGTTGATTTCTGCACCGATAATCCGTTTTCGTCTTTCTACATCTCAACGGCACTCTGACGGAATCGCAGACCGCCACAACCTGCCCAATATAACCGATTTAAAATGATTCGAAAGGGGAAAAAATCACCGGCGGTGTGACCGCCTTGCGGCTCAGCAGTCCCTCGCTCCTGACACACTTCGTGTGATTTTTGCTTCGCGGCAGTAAGCCGGGTCAGACGAGGACGTCTGCCGCCCACACACTTCGTATGATTCTTGCCCTGAGAGAAAACGGTTGCAGTTCGCTGGCCCGGACAGCTATTACTTGGCATCAAACGCAAGCTATCAATCGGGAAGTTTTTATGACCAGACCTTGTAAACTTATTCTGTCACTGCTCATCTTTGCGATCATCTTCGCATCATCGGCGCTCGCTTACGATATCCCGTAGCGCAAGATCAAAATCAAACCGTACACCAATCTCCTTTCACCCAGCTACTTCTGGAAGAAAGGCCATGCCACCGCTATCAGCAGCACCACTCGCAAAAGGGCGGACCGCCGCCGAACATCTAGGCAACGAAATAGGTGATGTCGCTTATATCCTGTGTGCCATCGCAGTTGACATCGCCCAGACAGTAAAAAGGCACCGGCGGAGGGCCGCCACCGAACATGTAATCGACAAGATACACCAGGTCGGAGATATCAATTCCCTGGTAGTAGTTAACATCGCCGCACTCCGCGCCGAAAGCATCGTAGGTTGTGAATGAGAAGATGTCGCTCTGGGTGGTGCCGTCCGGGTCCTCGGCCAGTATTTGCCAGTAGAACGTTTCACCCGGGAAAAGAGGCAAGCCCATTATTGGTGTCTGGGTGTTGGAACTGGCGCCATAGTATGCCGGTGGAGAAGAAGTGCCTAAGAGTACGTGATAAAGAATCACATCGCCGTCCGGGTCGCCGCCCGTCCAGTCGAGTCGGCCGCCGGAGCCATCGAGATAAAGCGGGATATCTACAGCGCCGTCGGCCGGGTATGTGGCTTGGGGCACATATGGCGGCGAGCCCGCTAGTGCGCCTGCGACCATTGCCAATGTGAGCAGCAACATGAGGCTGATGCTCTTAAATGTTACTTGTGGAACTACCATAATTCAACCTCCGGACATGGTTGGTTTGTATTGTGAGTTGTAAGCGGCTTCGATGTGTACGTAAAGGATTGTGAGTGCGCAGACGTCGCTTATCACTCCTGCGTTCTAAATGATAGGTGCCGGCGCTTGGAAGATATGTCTAAGGGAATGCTAATACCGTTGCGAGGTTAAGGCAAGCAAATCCGGTGGCGACCGGGAGGGGCGTAAAAGCGGCCTAACGGCAAGAATTTAAGCTGTTGGGAGACAATAACAAAGCTCCCCCAATTAGACGAGTTTCGAAAATTCTGTGGCAGTGATCAGGGCGAACTAATGATTGGACAACTTGAGATACTTCACTGAAATGGGTCCGAATAGCGGTGAAGCGGACTAAGACCAAGAAAGGT